>WFMA01000105.1 GCA_009177195.1 Bacteroidales bacterium
AATGAAAGCACGTTATATTGGCGATTATAATTAAGCTATGGGCAATCAAATATTCGAGAATCTTAAAAAATTTGTAAATCTTGCTTCTCTTAAAGAACATGCCTCTCATGTCTATGAGTTTGATAATGTTGTGGTCATCGAGAAGAAAGATGGTAAGTGGGGTGTTATGAGCAATAAAGGCGACGAAATAGTCCCCTTTGGGAAATATGATCTTATAGAACCTTTCTTTATGGGACTTGCAAGAGTCAAAATAGGGAATGTGGCGGTTGGGAATAGTAAAAACTATGGCAAATATCGCTGGGGGATAATCAATCTGTCAGGTGAAGAAGTTATACCCGTAGAATATACGGAACTATGGCAATTCCATTTGAAGCAGAAAACTAAAATTCAAATGGCAAAGGATTCTAAATACGAATGGCTCGACTTATATGAAATTGCTCCATTTCCCTATAATCTCCAAACTGACGTACATGGACGAATAATTGATGCAGAATACTACGATCAACTTCGGGAAGATTATCGGACTGATGATATAAGTGATGCTTTTGATGGAGATCCTGAAGCATACTGGAATATTGATTAACGCATAGCTTCGTACGTACTTTTTGGGTAAAAAATAGCAATGCATAGCGGACAGATTTTATTATTTCAGTCTCAGGGTGGCAAGACGAAGATTGAGGTTCGTCTTGCTAATGAATCTGTGTGGCTTACTGCCGACGAGATGGCGGAGCGGTTTCTATGCGACCGTTCCACCATCCAAAGGCATACATAAGAGAATCTATGACAAGGGTGAATTAAGCCAAGATTGACCTTGTGCATTTTTTGCACAAGGTCACGTCAAGCGAAGTGCCAAATTCCTTATAACTGCTTAATCACATTGTGAGCAGGACGTCAATCGGATTCATGAAATGGAACCGACGAAGCCGCAAACAGAAAAAAATGATTAACTGTGCTGTCAGTTTCATGCTACTTGCTTTGACAATGTCTTTATTCTGGATAGAAAAATGNGCNCAATTCCTTTGNANAAATATATAGCCGTGTCAGCNATCCNGATTGNGCTGNTNATGACGGTGCTGGATGTGACCGTGGTANATGTCGCAATCCCCGTGCTCGCCGTGGAATTCGGCATCCCCGACTCACTGTCTGTGTGGATTGTGACAATATATGAATTGATTATCACGATGCTTATANTTCCGCTGNCGNNTATGGGCGANATCTACAGCTACCGCCGCACNNTNCTGACGNGAGTGGTGGTCTTCATCCTCGCGTCGGCACTCTGCGCCGCATCCCAAACTTTCACAATGATCCTGATAGCCCGCGCCCTCCAAGGCATCGGCGCCGCCTGCGTGATGAGCGTCAACATCGCCTTGACGCGGTTGATCTATCCCAAGGAGATGCTCGGCCGCGGCCTCGCCCTCAACGGCATGACGGTGGCAAGCGCCACGGCGGCAGGTCCCACCATCGCCGGAGCATTGCTTTCAATAGCGTCGTGGCACTGGCTATTCCTCATCAACGTGCCGCTGGGAATAGCGGCGTGGTTGATAGGGCGAAAATATCTGCCGCAAAACCCGGTCGTCAAGCGGCAACGGAGCTACGATTGGATCAGCGCCGTGGAAAACGCCGCCATGTTTGGGCTCTTTTTCCTTGCTCTCGCAGGATACAAAGCACAAGGCGACGAGCTGCGGATGGTCATCATCCTTGCTCTGTGTCTCGCAATCGGATATTTCTATGTGAAACGTGAACGTAGCCGAAACGNACCGATGCTCCCCGTCGACCTCTTCAAAATANGGGTGTANTCACTGAGCANNATGACCTCCGTATGCTCCTTCANCGCCCAGATGCTTGCGATGGTGTCGATGCCATTTCTGCTGATGAACGGCTACGGATTTTCGTCAATCACCACCGGACTGCTCATGACCCCCTGGCCGGTTGCCACCATGATATGCTCGCCCATTGCGGCGCGTTTCGTAGAGCACCACAACGCCGGGGTCACTGCCGCCGTAGGCATGGGCGTGTTTGCAATCGGAATGCTGCTCCTGATATTCATTCCGCAAACCGAAGTGACAGAATTCAACATCGCATGGCGAATGGCGGTGTGCGGTCTCGGCTACGGAATATTTCAAACGCCCAATAATATCGTCATGGTGTCGTCGACCCCCATCAGCCGTTCAGGCGGAGCCGGAGGCATGCAANGCACGGCGCNNCTCNTAGGGCANACCCTCGGAGCCNCCCTCGTGACAATAATATTCGCCATCACTGCGGGCACAACCGACTCCATGGTACACCGCTGCCTCTCGACAGCAGTGGCATTCGCCATCATTGCCGGCATATTCAGCTTCTCCAGAAACAGCCGCAAATAAACCTACCCGCCAGCCCCCTCAAAAACAAGCATTTCGCGGAACAAATTCACCATCCCCGCCCACTCACCCCCTGACCCAGACAGTATATATTTCTGGTTTGCAAGCCTAAAAGGCTTACACCTATGAATAACCCGGCACACCTCGCTTCGCTTGTAGTGCCGGGATCACCACTACCCGGTTACGCACTCCGCAAAGAGCGCACCTGAATTTACGGCTCTCAAAACTATGCGCCTAAAACTTTTTACATCCGGACCGTTTTTTAACACTTCAACCATGTTTTTACATTGACCCATTTTTACATTGACCCCCTTTATTTCGATTGAAGTTGTCATTGGAGCGAGGCTGGTTGACACCGCGTTGACACGAGTTGAAAGCAAAAATTGCAAGCGATTGATTATTAATCACTTGCAATTTTACATAGTGCCCAGAACAGGACTCGAACCTGCACGCCTCGCAGCACTCGCACCTGAAACGAGCGCGTCTACCATTCCGCCACCTGGGCTTTGCGTGTGCAAAGATAGCATTTCTTTTAGGTTTTCGCAAATAATTTTGCCTTCTCTTTGAAAAAATCGCAACAAAAATCACACAAAAATCACAGCAAAAACCACGCTGTTGGACCCTTTCGCAATCTCGGCAAAAAACCACGCCAAAAAATCGCAGCCACCAAAGCCATCAATGCCACAGCATTATATAACCGCCTCCATTCAAAGCTACAAAAAGCGATCACCGCCAAGCACACCCTACACGCCCCCTGAAAGCCACAAACAGAGCAATAGAAGAATGACCTGGCAAAAAGCCAGGTCATCCCCAAAACTTATATTCAAAAAAAGCGTTTACAGAGCAGCACGGATTGCGTCGACCATCTCCTTATACTCGGCATCGGTGAGATAAACCTCGCCCGGATTCATGCGGAACACGCCGCCATAATCGGGACCGTCGACATATTTAGGCGCGAGGTGAAAATGAAGGTGCGACAACTTGTCGCTGTAGGCGCCATAGTTGATTTTCTCCGGGTGAAACACCTTGTCCATCGCGCGGGTCACTCGGGTCACATCCTCCATAAAAGCATTGCGCTCCTCGGGAGTGAGTTCAAAAAGGTCGTTGACATGACCGTTGTAGGCAACAAGGCAACGGCCGCGATAAGTCTGCTCCTTAAAAAGAAACACTCGCGACACGCTCAGCGGGGCTATCTCGATCATCAGATTGTGTAGGGTGTCATTATTAGTGCAATAAAGACAATCCTTGGGATCACTCTTCATAATAAATTAGCATTTAAAGTTAGTAGTCAATGCAAATGTACAAAGAATAATCCGGATTTCCTAACCGCCGCGTGCTGCGCAACCAATATCCTGCAGCATGTGCCCAGCCAAGCGCCCCCGTTATCTCGGAGCCTTCGCCATCACAGCGGCAACGTAGGCAACCGGATCGTCAGCGTCNAGCGGAGCGCCCGACAGTCCGAGCCCCTGCGCTCCCTGCTCCAAAAGGCTATCCATCGATTCCAGAGTCACACCATCGCCCACCGCCACCACCGGAAGCTCCTGCTGAGCGGCGGCTGCCGTCACGTCGCCAAGCGACTTAACCGCTGCCGTCACATAGTCCACGTCAACGCCCTTCAGCACCTCGACATCAGCCGCCGACTCCACATGCACGCCAATGATGGCATGAGGTCCGAGCAGCTCCCGAGCCTGCGACGGAGTGATCTCGCCACGCGTCAGCCTAACTCCATGCACCCGCAGCTCCTTCACGAGCTCCACGTCGTCGTCGATCACCAGAAAAGCGTCAGCCTCGCGGCACAGCGGAATCACTTCCACCGCCACCTCTTTGACAGGCGCTTCATCAGCCCCGTCCGAGCAAAGGTTTATCCAGCGGCATCCGCCCTCGACAGCCATCTGAGCCTCCTCGGCTATAGAATAGCGAGAGGAAGGCGTTGTATAAAATTGTATCATCGATTATTCCTGCCGATAAAACGGTTCTATCACCTGCACCTCGTCACCGTCCTTAAGAATGGTCGAGTCCCGGTCCACGAGCTTCACCTCGTTGCCGTTCAGTCCTGTCGCAGTATTGGCGGGATCAATACCCGCAAGAATAAGCACCCCTGACAATGAAGTGTGGTCAGGAACCGTCATCGGTTTATTGTTAACTGTAATTTTCATAATTTGTTTTGCGTTAGTTGTTACTATAATATAATAACACTCGTCAACGCAAAAAAGATGGCACCCGTCTACATCAACCTGAAATCGTCCCCTTCCAGATAGACCGGAAATTTCTCCCTGAACGCCTTCAACTCGCTTCGTGAAAGATCGGCAACAATCACTCCACCGTCGAGCTCGCTATGCACGGGCTGCCCCTTGGGGTCCACAATCATCGAAGAGCCTGAATACACGCCGAAGTCATCGCTTCCGCCACGGTTACACCCCACGACGTAAGCCTGATTCTCAATCGCGCGGGCTATCAGCAGATGCCGCCACGCATACTCCCTGCTGTCAGGCCAGTTAGCCATCAGCAGCAGTGCGTCATACTCCCCATGCCGGTTGCGCAACCAAGCCGGAAAACGCAAGTCGAAGCACACCGCCATCGCAAGATTCCATCCCCGGTAGCGGAACACCGGCATCAGCGACTCGCCGCGCGAATAAGCCTGGTCCTCGCCGCTGAACGAAAAAAGATGATGCTTGTCATAGAAATACTCGTCGCCCGAGGGCTCGATAAAAAACGCCCGGTTAAACACCTTGTCATCGACCCTCACAATCATCGAGCCACACATCGCCACGCTGAATTCCCCCGCCCATTGACGCAGGCGGTTAAGCGTCGGTCCGTCCATGCGCTCGCCCATCCCCACTGCATCGTCGGGATTGCAGATGAAGCCCGTGGAAAACATCTCGGGCACCATCACCACATCGATTCCGGCGGGCAGCGTCTCAAGCGCCGCGCCAACGCGTCGAAGATTCTCATCGCGGTCGCCCCGCGCAATGTCCAGCTGCAATGCGGCTACTTTCAGGATATCACTCATCGGCAGTAGAAAATTTTTCAGGATATTTGGCGGTAAAACGACTGTAGAATTTCTTTATCGCCCTGATGTCGGCATCGATATCGCCGGTGGGCTCAAAACGGGTCTTAATCTCTATCCTCTTCTCCTTGAAGTCAATAGCTCCCAGAAGCAACGGCACGTCGGCATCCATCGCTATATGGAGAAAACCATGACGCCACTTCGAGGTGGCGCTGCGAGTCCCTTCGGGCGTGATGGCAAGCACAAGCCGGTCGCTATTGCGAAACTTCTCGACAATCGCCTGAGTCAGCGAGCCGCCACGCTTCTTTGGCACGGGAATCCCGCCGATAGCACGGAAAAAATATCCCAACGGCCAGAAAAACCACGCTTCTTTCATCAGAAAACCTGCTTTACGACCAATAGAGGTATAGGCAAGCTCACCGAGAATAAAATCCCAATTCGACGTGTGGGGAGCCACGCATATAAGGCATTTAGCATAATCGGGTGTGGTTATTTCAACCTTCCACCCGATTATTTTAAGTATCCATTTCGACAGAAACATTTCTTTTCAGTCAAGAGTAGTTTTTATCGCGCCAGGCGACAATCCGTTCCTTATTTCGACTTGTTCAGTTCTTTCTGCTTTTCAGGCAGGGCGGCGTTCATCTGGTCAACGATAGCCACAACCGCCGCCTCAAAATCAGCGCGAAGCTTGCCATAGCCCTTCTTGAAATAATTTCTGCGCTCCTTGCGATAAGCGTGAGCGTTGTCAAATGCACGTTCGCTCTTGTCGAAAGAGAACGACACATTGTCAAGTGTCTTGCATTGTAGGTCAGCTACTTCAACTACTATTTCAGTCATTTTCTTCGGGTCGATTCCGGCAACGAAATGACGTGCCAATATACACTCGCCGGCTATGTCGCCGCAAACGGTTCTTATCACCTTTTTAAGGTCTCTTTTATTTGCCATAACAAATTTAGATTTGAATTAATATGCGAATATACTAAATTTCCGGCAAACCCCGAAATAATCACAGCCGGAATTGCACAGGCATGATGCAATAAACAGGAACAGCCACCTCCCCTATCCGCCCCGCTTGCCAGTTGGGCATACAGCTCAACACCCTCACAGCCTCGCGGTCAAGAGCCGGATCGACACTGCGCAGCACGTTGATGTGAGTCACGCTCCCGTCGGGCTGAACCACAAACGCGCAAAGCACCCTCCCCTGCACACGGCGGTTATAAGCGTCGGCAGGATAGCGCCGAGCCGAATTGATGTAGCGCACCAGGGCGTTCTGTCCGCCGGGAAAAATCGGCGGCACGTCGACCGACTCGCAGTCATAGGCTTCTATCACCTCGAAAGAAAAATCTCTCCCACAGCTGTTGTCGGTCATTGCGAGAGTCTGCGCCGTAGTTAGCGCCATTATGCGTCTCATCTGGGCGGAGCCGGTCAAAGTTATACAGGCAAAGATTAAGGATATCGTGATGATTTTCAAGTCACATTTCATTTTCAGCTATATTTACGGCTGCAAATATAAACCCCTCCACCGAGATAAACAAGCAGTTACATTTTTTTTGCAATTGTTTAACCTTGTTTGAGCAATCACATTAATTCTCACGCCCGCGCAATAACCTCGGCTAACTTATCGTTAAATTAAAGTTATGAAATTGCGCGTTATCACGATTATTGCCGCTCTCGGCGTTCTTTTCACCCCCGTCGCCAAAGGAGGCGACGGCTCCACCGCCTATAACTTCCTCGACATCCCCGTGTCGAGCCATGTCTACGGGCTTGGAGGAGTGAACATCTCCGTGATCGACGACGACCTTTCAATGACCGAACAAAACCCCGCCCTTCTCGGACCCGAAGTCGAAAAGCAACTCTCGCTAAACTACATGCGCTACATCGGATCAGCCGATTTCGCCGGAGCCCGCTACGGAATGGCGGCAGGCGAGCATGCGGCATGGGCGGTAGGCATCCAGTATTTCGGATATGGCGAAATAAAGTCAGCCGACGAAACAGGCTTCGTGTCGGGAACCTTCAGCCCCAAGGACATGTACCTATCTGCCTCCTACAGCCACGACATCACCGACCGTCTCCGTGGAGGAATCACCCTGAAAGGCATCTATTCAGCCTACGATTCCTATTCGGCATTCGCCATCGCCACCGACTTGGGGCTCAACTACTTCGATCCCGAGACCGACCTCTCCCTTTCGGCAGTCGTAGCCAATCTCGGCGGACAGGTCAAGCGCTTCAACGACAAGTACGACCGCCTTCCCGTCGACATCCGTCTCGGAATCACCAAGGGACTTGGCGACGCGCCGTTACGACTCTCTGTCACCGCATGGAATCTCACCAAGTGGCATCTCCCCTATCAGGATCCCGGCGACGGCTCCTCTTCATCCGAAACCAAAACCAAAGACTCATTTTCCTCCAATCTTTTCCGCCACCTCGTATTCGGAGCCGAATACGTTCCCTCCGAAAACCTCTACATCGGCATCGGTTACAACTACAAGACNCGCACCGACATGAGCACCTATTCGCGCAACTTCCTATCAGGCTTCTCAGCTTGCGCCGGAATAAACGTGAAGCAGTTCCGGGTAGGCGTCGCGCTCGCCCAGCCCCACAAAGGAGCCACCACCTTCATGATCAACCTCACCACCCGCCTCTACGAATTCTGATCCCCGCGCCACATTCCAAACCTCCGCCGCTTCGACCCATAGTCCATGTCGTTCTCATGCTGATATGCCTCCCGCTCAAACGACACGCTGCGGTAAGCCTTGTAGAGATCGCCCCTGCATTTAACCACGCGCCACAGCCATTCCACCAAGTATGCCACATAGAAAGGCACATAAAGCAACTCCATCATCTGCATTGAATGTATCCGCTCGTGATTAATCACCCTCGGCGAAAGCGAAATATTCGGCTTATAAAACAGCACACCGAAAAGATTGATTGCGCCAAATCTTCTCCCGAAAGGAATAAACCTATTGCGAATAACTCTCATAAAATCTCCCGTTCTACAAATTCCACCCATTTAATTATGCTAAATTAAAAATTAATCCTTAACTTTGCAACACCATCACCATGCGGCAGTAGCTCAGTTGGTAGAGCATCAGCTTCCCAAGCTGAGGGTCGCGAGTTCGAGCCTCGTTTGCCGCTCCACTCACNNTCAGGCAATTAACCTCCACGTTAATTGCCTGATTCCATTTTCNCCCCACACCAACCCCCACCCCAAAAAGTAGNGACATCGCGCGCGNTGTCACCCCGGTCCGCGAGCCTGAAAGGCTCACCCCTACGAATAACCCGGCACTACGAGCGAAGCGAAGTGTGCCGGGCTAACTGCCCCAAGATACCGCACTCTGCAAAGAGTGCCCCCTAAACCCACAAGGGAGAAAAACCGAACCCGCAAGGGTTCATCCGTCAATAGCCGTGGGTGGAGCCCGCAGGGCGGAACCCACGGAAACAGGCATCCCCCACAAAATCCGATTCTGAAAGAATCATCAATTTACAGACCTACTCCCTCCCTCGATACCCGCAGGCGGTTTGTCGCCCGCAAAAAAATTTCAGGGGGTGGGACAATTTGTGGGTAAATCCCCTCCATCCATGCATTACCTTTGCAAAAAAATCAATCTAATACTAACCCAAATGCGCAACACCGTCCACATCC
>WFMA01000200.1 GCA_009177195.1 Bacteroidales bacterium
AACATCCACTTCATTATGGTCCAGGGAGCGTATTTGTTTATTATATCCTTGAAAAACACATAATAAACCGAGGCGCATATCTGGGAAATGAAACACATGAAGTCGCCAAGCATGGGATTGGTTGCTTCATAGGTTGCTTGGCTTGAAACCAGGATTAGGGTTATCGCTCCGGCGAGTCCAGTGACAATTCCGGCAATTTTCATCCACGTTATCGGCATTCCGAGGAATATCGCCGCGAGAATCATCGTGAAAATCGGTGTCATAGTCGACATCACGGTGGAGTCGACAGGCGACGTGAACCCGATGCCGGTGATATAGAGCCCTTGATTGAATGCGATCATCAATATCCCGGCGAGGAATATTTTCGCATAGTCGACTTTCTCTATTTTTTCCTTAGGCGCGATCGATTCGGGAAGGATATAGCTGAATATCAAAAACACCAGCGCCCCTCCGGCAATACGTATTGAGGAGAGGGCGATTGGTGAAATTTGACCTGATAACATTACATTCTTGGAAATTGGAGCCATGCACCCCCATATTAAATTGGCGAGCAGCATTGCCGCATGCCCTTTCCAAGCTGACCTGCTTATCATTGAGTTGCGTTGAGATTCTATTTTTTAAGGCTCCATTCGAAGCCGTCTTTTGTGTCCTTGACGTTGAAACCTATTTCCGCCATCTTGTTGCGGATAAGGTCGCTCGTCGTCCAGTCTTTTTCTGCTTTAGCCTTAGCTCGCATTTCAAGAAGCAGGGCGACTGCGTCTTCAAATGGTTTGAGCGAAGTTTCAGAGCTTCCCTCGGCAAGCAATTCGGTGCGTATTCCCAAAATATCGTTCAGGAATATTTTGAACACCTCTTTCAACTCGGCGATATCCTCAGCTGTCGCTGTGGCGTTTCCGTCGTTCACCTGGTTGATCATGCGGCATGCGTCGAAAAGATGCGAGATGACAATCGGGGTNTTGAGGTCATCGTCGAGAGCTTCATAGCATTTCTTNCGCAGGTCGCTCACGTCGATTGTGGATTTTTCCGACGGTTTCAGCTCATTCAGGCGGTTNACTCCTTCAGTCATGCGNGTCAAGCGCTTTTTCAGCNGCCTGNAGCGCTTCGTTGGAGAAGTCGAGCGTGCTGCGATATTGCGCTTGCAAAATGAAGAATCTTATTGTCATCGGCGAGTAGGGCTGCTGAAGTTTCGGGTGGGTGCCGTTGAAAAACTCGTCAAGAGTGATGAAGTTACCGTAGGATTTGCCCATCTTCTTCCCCTCGATGGTGATCATGTTGTTGTGCATCCAATAGTGGACCGTTTCTTCGCCGTTGTGAGCCACTGATTGAGCTATCTCGCATTCGTGGTGCGGGAACATCAGGTCCATTCCTCCGCCATGGATGTCGAATTTTGTCCCGAGATATTTTTCTCCCATTGTGGAGCATTCGAGATNCCATNCNGGAAATCCTTCNCTCCAGNGCGAAGGCCAGTGCATGATGTGTTCAGGCGCTGCCTTTTTCCACAGGGCGAAGTCGGCGGGATTGCGTTTCTCCTGCTGTCCGTCGAGCTCGCGCGTAGTTGAAAGCAGCTCGTCGATATTGCGTCCCGACAGTTTGCCGTAATGAAAATCGCGGTTATATTTAGGCACGTCGAAATATACCGAGCCCTCGCTCTCATAGGCATATCCGCTGTCGAGAATCTTTTTTACATATTCAATCTGCTCGATGATGTGTCCCGACGCATGAGGCTCTATTGATGGCGGCAACACGTTGAGCCGTTCCATCGACTTGTGGTAGCTTAGCAGATAGTGCTGCACCACTTCCATCGGTTCAAGTTGCTCAAGCCTTGCCTTTTTTGCGATTTTATCTTCGCCGTCGTCGGCGTCATGCTCGAGATGCCCCACGTCGGTGATGTTGCGCACATAGCGCACTTTATACCCCAGATGGGTGAGGTAGCGGTAAAGCACGTCGNAGGTGATCGCAGGACGCGCATGCCNCAGGTGCNCGTCGCCANATACGGTGGGCCNGCANACATACATNCNCACCCGTCCTTCANGGATGGGGACAAAGCGCTCTTTCAGCCTTGTCAGGGAGTTATATATCGTTAGATTGTTTTCAATCATAGTCGAGACGTTATTATGCTTTGAACGGATTGTTGATTTCGCCGCCGTTTGCGCCGCGCGGAGTTTTACGCTCGATTACGCCGAAGGTGTTTTCGTAGCGTTCGATATTTTCACGTAGAGCGAACAGTAGTTGCTTGGCATTTTCGGGCGACATTATTATGCGGCTCTGAACCTTTGCCTGCGGCATATTGGGCATCATTGCGATGAAGTCCATGAAAAACTCGGTGGGTGAGTGAACGATCATTGCGAGATTGGCATAATTGCCGTGAGCCACTTCGGGAGTGAGCTCGATTTTTATTTCCTGTTTCTTGTTATTGTCCATAATATTGTTGAATTTATTGTTTTTTGAATGAATAAGTGTCGGTTTTCAAATTGGAATCATTGACATGGATGTCAATCCCTTTACAGGTGGNACGGTTCCATATATTTGATATGTCGTAAGATGAATAGGTCTCGAACATGTAATTGTCGGGGGCTGAAAAGGTGTTGTGACACATATATAATTGAGGAATGTCGCTGTCGATTGTGGCAGAGTCGGCTGTGAGATTGAATAATCTTGCCGTTGCCGAGTACATCACTTTCAGATGCACGTTAATATATTGCCCTGAACGCCANATCGAGTTGAGGTAGATTGGCGTGGCATTCCATGCGATGGTGTCGATATCGGCAATGCGGGNGGTGTCATTGTTGATGGCTGACAGNGCTGCNATNTCGATTTTTCTTGGCGAGGTCTCGATTTCCGATTNGTTGTAATAGCGCAGCAGCATCCGCTTTCCGATGAATTCGTCTTTCACGCTGAACCCGTCGGCGGTCAGTGTGATGAGGGGAGAGTCNCCATATCGGCGGTATTGAAATTCTATCCCGTCGGGGGTGTTGCGTGTNGCAGTTACTATTTCGCTCAGCAGGGCGCGGTCATTGTAGTCATCGTCCGAGCATGAGCAAATGGCGACTGTCATTATAGATAGTAATGTGAAAAGCTGCGTGAGTCTCATAGCGTATTATTGATAATGTCGGTTATTTTTCCGTCGCGCATGTGGATGATGCGGTCACTGTCGGCGGCGAGCGATTCATCGTGGGTGACGATGACGAATGTGTGACCCATATCCCGGCGCAGGTCAAAAAAGAGTTTATGCAGCTCTTTTCGATTGTGGGTGTCAAGGCTTCCCGATGGCTCATCGGCAAGAATCACTCTCGGCGAGTTGATCAACGCTCTTGCCACGGCGGCGCGTTGACGTTCGCCGCCCGACAGTTGTGACGGGCGATGTTCCTTGCGGTCGGTGAGTCCGAGATAGGCTATCAGCTCTTCNGCTCGGCTGAANGCCTTGCNGCGCGNNTCTCCTCCTATCAGCGCCGGGAGGGCGACATTTNCGNTCAACGAAAATNCGGGCAGCAGCTGATGGAACTGAAAAATGAAACCTATATTGGCGTTTCGGAATTTAGCCAGTTTCGAGCCTTTCAGTTTTATGACATCCTCTCCATTGTAGATTATGGAGCCTGAGTCGGGAAGATCGAGAGTGCCTATGATTTGGAGTAAGGTGGTTTTGCCTGCTCCGCTCGGACCTACTATGGATATGATTTCGCCATCCCGGATGTCAAGATTGATGTCCGAAAGAACTTGNAGAGAANCANAGCTCTTGTTNATGTGGNGNATCTGNATNATTTTNNANCGATGTNGTTAAGGGCGTAAGCGGCAAGCATGATNCCAAAAAGCGAGGGGAGCCATGCGACGGTGCCGAACGACGATACTTTGAATGCGATTTCATCGGTCATTGTCAAAGCGCTTCGGCGCGGTTGTTCAGTTGAAAAAACTGTTTTTATTCCCGATGAAATTCCTGCCTTTTTCAGCCGTTTCCTCACTTCGCGAGCGAGCCCGTCGTGAAATGTTTCTGAAATGTCGGCATACCTTACTTTAGTGGGGTCCACCCTTCCTCCTGCGCCCATCGACGATATCACTTTTATTTTGTTGCGGTAGCAATATTCAAGCAGAGCCACTTTGGGCGAAATTGAATCTATTGCGTCTATAACAAAATCGGGGCGTGGAGTGAGATAAGTTTCCACGTCGTCTTTGCCGATGAACCCGGTTATTGCCGACACTTTGCAGTCGGGGTTTATATCGAGAATCCGTTGCTTCATTACCTCCGCTTTCGGCTTGCCGATTGTCGAGATAAGCGCCGGGAGCTGTCGGTTGATATTGGATGGAGCTACGTCGTCGCCGTCAATAATCGTGATTTTGCCCACTCCTGAGCGGGCTGTCATTTCAACGGCGTAGGCGCCGACACCTCCAACGCCTACAATCAGCACGTGAGCATTGCTGAGCGAGTCAATTGCTTGCTCGCCGAGCAACAAGGCTGTGCGTTGATTGTAGGCATTAAGTGTCATTAAGCAAGGGATTGATTACTTGATTTTTTTAGCTACGTCGGCGGGGACTGCGTTTTTGTTGACCATAATGTCGNGAGTCTTTGCCANGNAGTAGGGCTCGGAANCATAGATGTATCCGTCATATNCTTGATTGGTGTCCCATGAATTCTGCACCTTATAGTATTTATTGCCTTTCTGATCCACAGCCTTTNCCNCGATTACCATTCCGTGGTCGTCGGTAGTTTCTTTGCGGTCAAACATTTCCTGACGCATTTCCTGAGTGACGGTAATCTCTTCAACGGGACCGTCGATGTTATAGCGTTGGTCGGCACGATCCTTGTCGCTCAGTTTCACCCAGCGTGAAAGCTCGGTGCCTGTGAGGTCCTTCTCTCCTTTTTCTACCGGTATCACGGCGTAACCTTTGCGCCATTTGAAACCGCCTTCGCTCACGTCAGCGCCCCAGGCAACGGGATAGCCGTTGTCAATCGCGTTGTCGACAACCGCCTTCATTTCTTCCATGGGCACGTTGTACATGTAGCCCCACAGCCAGTTGTCGGCTACTTCGAGCGGGAAAGCCTTGTAGAAAGGATGGTGAGTGTANGAAGTGAACGAGATATAATCTTCGGGATTGAGTTTTAATGATTCTGCATAGGATTTCGGAGTATAGGTTTTTCCTTCGAAAGTGAAGGTTTCGGGGAGCGGTCCGAAATAAGCGTCGAGAATGCCGTTGAAACCTGCCTCCCATGCGGTGGAGATGCGCTTGCCGCCTGCGCGGAGCACTGCGTCAAGATAGGCTTTTAAAACTGCCGAGAGCTCTCCGTGAACATGCTTTTCCTCGCCATAGTTAAGCCCCTGATAAACTTCTTCGGGAACAATTCCGTAGGTTTCGATAACGTAGGGCACGTCATGAGCCGCGCCGCCCTGNGCGAAGTTGATTTTACCGTCCATGCGGATGTATTTGCGTGCTTTGTCAAGATANNAATNACGCACAACAAANATGTCGCTTNGGNNAACCGGNNTTCCGCCGCGTTTGATCATGTCCTCTTCAAGGAACGAGGTGGTTGAGAAGCACCAGCATGTGCCTGAACTGTTCTGGTCGCGTACCGGGGTGGTAGTGACAACTTTAATGTCGGTAAATGTGAAGCCTGTGCTGTCGGGGTTAACGACTTTGTCATCGGCATTTGCTCCTAAAGCGATTGAAGAAGCAAGGAGCGCGGTTAATAGATATTTCATAACATTTTAATGTGTATAGATTGTTTCATAGTCACAAAATTAATCAATAATTGAGAAATATGCCAATAATTCTCAACTTTCAACTCCTTATNAGTGTTTTATANTCGTAACATTAAAATGATTAGATTATGGATATCAATAACAATCTTGCCGCTAAAGTTTCACAAGCTGCGGCACAAGTGAGTGTAGATGCTGCGAAAGTAAGCGCCCAGGAAGCTGCGGTGGCGGCTAAAGAAGAGGCGCAGGAACAAGTTGAGAATTTGAAAGCGGATACTGCCCAGGCTAAAGCTAAGGCGGGAGACGTTATTGATAATCTCAAAGGGCAGGCTGCCGAAACTTTAGGAAATCTCAAGGACAAAGCAGCCGATCTTGTTGCCGGAGCTCAGGAAAAGAGCGCTCCTATCGTTGACCAAATCAAAGGGAAAGTATCGGATTTGCTCGATTCAGGAGCTGACATGATGCACAATCTTGCCGATAAACTGGACAAGTAGGAACCAATAATAAACAACATATACGAACGGCTGTGCCATGTACCAATCATGACACAGCCGTTCTTCTTTTTATATAGACCTTAAAAACCGCGCTCCAAAAGTCTTGCATGAAACTTTTGGAGCGCGGTTCCTTAAGATAAAGGCTGGAATTAAAGGTTTGTCGTGCGTTTTTGTACCAACCGTTTAGTTTTTGTGCAAAAATCTATGATCGTGGTAACAATTATCTCGATGCTCTAAATTTATGTGACGTTGCAAAGTTAAGTAAAAGCGTCAATTTACCCCCCCCGTTTAGTTAAAAATAGTTAAATAATAGATTATTAAAAAAGCCTTTATTGTGGGGCGTTCTGTAAAATAAATTTACTACCTTTGCACTTTAAAAATCTAAAAATAGATTTAGCAGTGGAAACAAGGTATATATTCGTCACGGGCGGTGTTGTTTCATCTCTTGGTAAAGGGATTATTTCATCATCGCTCGCTTGCTTGCTTAAGGCTCGCGGATACAAGGTGACTATTCAGAAGTTTGATCCGTATATCAACATCGATCCCGGAACTTTGAACCCCTATGAGCACGGAGAGTGCTACGTGACTGTCGACGGACAGGAAACCGATTTGGACCTGGGGCATTACGAGCGTTTTACAAATACACGCATGACCCGTGCCAACAACATCACTACCGGCAGGATATATCAGAATGTGATTGAAAAAGAGCGCCGCGGCGACTATCTCGGAAAGACGGTTCAGATCGTGCCTCACATCACTGATGAGATAAAGCGGAATGTGAAACACCTTGGAACGACCGGCGATTTCGATTTCGTCATAACCGAGATTGGCGGAACGGTCGGCGACATTGAATCGTTGCCGTTCATAGAAGCCGTGAGACAATTGAGATGGGAGCTTGGGCAAAACGCTCTGTGCATTCATCTCACCTATGTTCCTNNTATCCNCGCGGCAAANGAATTGAAGANAAAACCTACGCAGCACTCTGTGAAACAATTGCAGGAAGTGNGTATTCAGCCCGATATCCTTGTGTTGAGGACAGAGCATGACATTCCTGTCGAGATGCGTCGCAAAATAGCTCAGTTCTGTAATGTTTCTCCTGAAGCTGTAATCCAGTCGCCCGATGTCCCCACCATATATGAGGTTCCGGTGAAGATGCACCAGCAGCATCTTGACGAAATTGTGTTGCGTAAAACCGGTGTTGAAATCGAAGGGGAGCCCCACATGAAGCCCTGGCTCGAATTCCTCGAGCGCATCGCTAAGGCTGAAAAGACGGTTACTATCGGTCTTGTGGGAAAATATGTGGAACTGCAGGATGCCTATAAATCGATCAACGAATCGCTATTCCAAGCCGCTACTTACAATGACCGTAAGTTGAAACTCGTCTATATCCACTCCGAGAAGCTGACCGAAGAGAATGTCGATGCGAAGTTGTCGGCTCTTGACGGAGTTATCATCGCTCCGGGATTCGGACAGAGAGGAATCGAGGGTAAGTTTGTGGCGCTGAAATGGTGTCGCGAGCATGATGTTCCGACTTTCGGTCATCTGTNTCGGTNTGCAGTGNATGGNCATCGNGTTTGCCCGTAATGTGCTCGGATTGCCGCTTGCCAATTCCACCGAGATGGATCACGCCACACCCGACAATGTCATCGACCTTATGGATGAGCAGAAATCGATCACGAATCTTGGCGGCACGATGCGTCTTGGTGAATACGACTGTCACCTGAATTCCGATTCGCGCGCGGCTAAGGCTTATGGCGCTACCGATGTGAGAGAGCGTCACCGTCACCGTTTTGAGTTTAACAACGATTACCGTCAACGCTTCGAGGATGCCGGAATGAAGTGCGTAGGCGAAAACCCGAAAACCCGGCTTGTGGAGGTCGTGGAGTTGCCCGATCACCGATGGTTCATCGGCACGCAGTATCATCCTGAATACTCCTCGACCGTGCTTAATCCAAGCCCCTTGTTCCTTGATTTTATAAAAGCGGCAATTGACTATCAAACTGAAAAAAACAATAAGAAATAATGGATAAAAATACGATTCTTGGACTGCTCCTGATGGGAGCTGTCATTCTTGGATTCATGTGGCTGAATCAGCCCGAACCGAATCCGGAAAGTAAAATGCCTAAAGAAGAACTTACCGAGCAGCAAGCCGAGGGGTTGGATGCGGAAGCGCTCGCTACGTCGACCGACACTTTGAGTCAGGCTGAGATGACAATGCTTGCCGCTGCCGTAAAGGAGTATGGCAACGCTGACGAGGAAGGAAAGGTAAGTCTGAAAAATTCAGGCATAAGTCTTGTTTCCGACGGTTCTTCGGTTTCCGGAACGGTAAATGTTGACTCGGTTTCAGTAGATATCCGCGACCTTCTCCATCCGGGCATGAGCTCGCAGTCGGTAAAGGTTGTGAATCAGGCGGTGGCTGATGTTAAAGCGGCTTTGCGTGATCTTTCCCAGTATCGCGGCTTTGCGAAATATCTTACCGGCGAGGATAAAACGGTTAAACTCGAAAATGATCTCCTTGCGATTGACCTTTCGACAAAAGGCGCCATGATTTCCCGTGCCGAGCTGAAGAAATATAAGAGCTACAAGGGCGGCAACGTGAAGATTTTTGAAAACGATGATGACGCTTATTCATTTATCCTCACATCGGTCGACCGTGAATTCAATACGAGCGACTTCTACTTCACTCCCGTGCAGGAAAGCGACACCACGGTGTTGATGACGCTCAATCTCGGCTCGGGAACTGAATTCGGCATCCGTTACACTCTCGCTCCTGAAAGCTATGTGGTGAAAATGGACATCGTCCAGAACGGTATGCAGTCGATAATTCCGTCAAGCGTCGTTTCGATGGACTTCCTTTGGAATCAGAAAATGATACGTCAGGAAGAGGGACGCATGTTTGAGGAGCGCAATTCGGCTATCTACTATAAATATGCCGGCGGTGATGTTGAGAACCTTAAGGAAACATCNAATGACGATGAGGAAGTCAACGAGCGTATAAAGTGGATAGGTTATAAGAATCAGTTCTTCTCAACAGTGTTCATCGCAAAGAACTCGTTTACTACCGCCGAGTTTACTTCAAAGATTCTGTCAAAGACTGAACCGGCATACCTGAAGGATATGGAGACCGTGGCTACGATCGATTATAGCGCCCAGAGCGCCAATCCGGCATCATTCGATCTCTATATCGGTCCCAACCTTTATCCGCTCCTTTCAGATTTGCAGAAAACTATCCAGCCCGGCGAGAATCTCAACATGACCCGCCTTATACCGCTTGGATGGACCTTGTTCCGCTGGATCAACACATGGATTGTGATTCCTGTATTTGACATTCTCGGACACTGGTTCACTAATTATGGAATCATCATTCTGTTCCTTACGATTTTCATTAAGTTGATTCTGTTCCCGTTCACCTACAAGAGCTACATGTCGCAGGCGAAGATGCGCTTGCTCGCTCCTGAAATAAAGGAGATAAATGAAAAATATCCCGGACAGGAGAATGCGATGACCCGTCAGCAGAAGACTATGGAGCNNTATTCGAAAGCCGGAGCCAACCCCATGGCGGGATGCTTGCCGATGTTGCTTCAGATGCCGGTGCTTATTGCGATGTTCACCTTCTTCCCGTCATGTATCGAACTCCGNGGGGAGCATTTCTTGTGGGTTAAGGATTTGTCGGCNCCCGACGCTATTCTGTCGTGGTCGGCTCATATNCCTCTNGTAAGCGATTATTTCGGCAACCACTTGTCGCTCTTCTGCTTGTTGATGACGGTTACGAATATTATGTACACAAAGATAACAATGGCTAATCAGCCGGGTGGAAACACAATGCCCGGCATGAAGTGGATGATGTATCTTATGCCTCTGATGTTCCTCGTGTTCTTCAACAACTATGCGGCTGGATTGTCCTATTACTACTTCCTGTCACTTCTCATCACAATCATCCAGACCTATATTTTCCGTCATGTTGTGGATGAAGAGAAGATGCGCGCGAAAATGCGTGAGGCTGCTAAGAANCCCAAGAAGAAATCAGGCTTCATGGCTCGTCTTGAGGAGGCTCAGCGTCAACAGCAGGCAATGCTTCGCGAGCAGCAGAAAAAACAGAAAGGCGGACGTCGTTAATATTTCAGTGCAATGAATAATTTCACTTTTTGGACGCCGACAAAATTTGTTTTCGGCAAGGATACTGAAAGCCGCACAGGCGAACTTGTTAAGGAATTTTCCGGAAAGAAGTTGCTGCTCGTATATGGTGGCGGCTCGGTAGTGCGCAGCGGATTGCTTGATAGAGTGAAGAATGCTCTTGACGCTCAGGGGCTGCATTACGTTGAATTATCGGGAATAAAACCCAATCCCACTGATGACCGCGTTTATGAGGGGATTGANCTTGTCCGCAACGAGGGCATTGACTTTATCCTCGCAGTAGGCGGCGGGTCGGTTATCGATACGGCTAAGGCTATTGCCTGCGGNGTGCCTTATGAAGGTGACTTCTGGGATTTCTATTGCGGCAAGAAGATTGTGGAGAAGGCGCTNCCTGTGGGAGTTGTGCTCACAATCCCCGCNGCCGGCAGCGAGGGNTCGGGAAATTCCGTCATTACTAAAATTGACGGATTGGTGAAACTGAGCCTTCGCACTGAGGCGGCGCTGCGTCCGAAATTTGCTGTTATGAATCCTGAACTTACATTCACTTTGCCGCCTTATCAGACTGCTTGCGGTATCGTGGACATGATGGCTCACATNTTTGAGCGCTATTTCTCAACCACTCCTGATTGCGAGATAACCGATCGGGTTTCGGAGGGTGTGCTCATGGCGATAATGGAGGAGGCTCCGAAAGTGATGAAGAAGCCTGACGACTACGAGGCGCGCGCCAATATAATGTGGAGCGGAACGCTTGCCCATAATGGAGTGTGCGGCACGGGTCGAGTGGAGGATTGGGCGTCTCACTTCATGGAGCATGAGCTGAGCGCCATCTACGACGTGGCTCACGGTGCGGGACTCGCCGTTGCGGTTCCGGCTTGGATGACCTACGTGGCTGGCNTNAATCCTCAGAAAGGGGTGCAGCTTGCCCGGCGTGTTCTCGGTGTTAAGAGAACTGACGGTGAATCGGACCTCGACTTGGCGCTTAGAGGTGTCAAGCGCTTGAAAGAATTTTTCAGCAGCATAGGGATGCCTGTAACCATGGCTGAGCTTGGAATCGAGAATGCCGATATTGATGAGCTTGTGGCAAATCTGCATCTGCACAAGGGAGCCCTGATAGGCGGCTATGTGAAACTGTCAAGCGAAGACACTAAGAAAATCTATCAGCTTATGTTGTGATGATATATTGACTCTTTACCGAAGCCGTGCAGCCTATATGTTCTTTGAAGGCGCATAGCCCGGGATTGAGTTCTTCGAAATTACCTGCCGGACCTGCATCGACAATTGCGAGTCCGGCATTTTTATAATAGTTGAATATCCCGGTAGTCAGGATAATCATTGGATGTTTGCCGGCATAGTCGGAGAGGTCTCCCCAATAGATCACCTGAGCTACCTGGCCGTTCACTCGGTAAACAAGCGCTGAAGCTACGTCAAGCCCGTTGTGTTGGACTACAAAGAGATCGGCAGGAACAATCTTTATGGTAGCTAAAACGTCGTCAAGAGTCATTGCCAGATAATAGCCTTTCTCCTCGCGATTCCGTTTTATTACGTCATATACGCGCGTGATGTCGGCAGGAGTGCCGGCAGCGAGGTGTTGAAAAACGAAGCCTTCAGCAAGAGCTATTTTATAATTGCGCTTTTGATCGGGCGACAGGGCATCTTCCGCTCTGCCATATTCGGCGGTGTTGAAATGATAGTTCATGACTTCCCTCACTTCNGCGCCGGCNCTNTTCAAGGCGNAGGCGGTTTTGGCNNTGTTGTCGGCATCGTAGAAATAGGGCGGGAGAGTAATGATGGTTTTTCTTCCGGCGACATGTCGTTTCAAAGTCTCGATAGCGTCGATGTAGACAGCGACCGATTGACGCTTTATCGTGGAAAATCCTCCGAACGGCGCCGAGAACGGACTGAGCAGCTCCGAGCCTTTTTCTCCGAGAATCAGTCCGAGTCGAGCTTTGCTGTCACGGAAAACNAGGAAATGCACGCTGTCACATTTATGGGCGTTCAGGGTGTTGAACGCCGACGTGTTGTAGATTGACTTCCCCGAAAAGAGGTTGGCATATTCACGCGCTGAAACTTCGTTGACGGTCATGATATCAGATAGCGTTAAGTGAGAGAATTTCCTGTAGAATTGAAACTGCTTCTTCTACGGTGGGTACATTGGAGATGGCAAAACTGCGACGCCCGTTTTTCTCTCTTATGCGGCATCTGCGCGGATTGCTTTGGAGATAGTTGAGAAGCCTGCCAAACATAGGCGACTGGTAGTAAGCCTTGTTGCTGTCGTCGACGAAATAGAGATACATGTTGGACTGCTTTAAGCCTATTTTCTCTATTCCGAGACGCCGGGCGAGATAACGGAGGCGGGGGATGCGGAGCAGTTCAAGAGTCACGTCGGGAATTTTTCCGAAACGGTCTTCAAGCTGCATCTTGAATTTCTGCAAGTCGAGTTCGCGCTCGATTCCGTCGAGCTCTTTATAAAGGCTTATGCGCTCGCTTTCCTGGGGAACATAGTAGGGCGGCAGGAGGAGTTCCATGTCGCTCTCAACCGCGCAGTCGGCTACAAATTCCTCTTCGTTTTGACCGGAGTCGTCGTTGTCCGACTTTAATGCATCGGCAAACTCTTCAGTCTTGAGTTCAATCACCGCTTCCTTGAGGATTCGCTGATAGGTTTCATAGCCGAGATCGGCGATGAATCCCGATTGTTCGGCTCCAAGAAGATTGCCAGCTCCTCGTATGTCAAGATCCTGCATGGCGATGTGGATGCCGCTGCCAAGCTCGCTGAAACTTTCAATTGCCTGTAAACGTCGGCGAGCTACGGGTGTCAACGGCGAGCCGGCAGGCACGAGCAGGTAGCAGAACGCTTTGCGTGAACTGCGCCCCACGCGTCCTCTGAGCTGGTGAAGCTCGCTGAGCCCGAAGTTCTGGGCGTTATTGACGACAATCGTGTTGACATTGGGCATGTCGATTCCCGATTCNATTATGGTGGTGGCAAGCAGCACGTCATAGTCGTGGTTGGAGAAGTCGAGTATCGCTTTCTCCAATTTTTCAGGAGGCATTTGCCCGTGAGCCACGATGGTTCTTGCGTCAGGAACGAGCCGGTGAATCATGGCTTCAAGATCATAGAGCCCTTCGATGCGCGGGTTGATGATNAATATCTGTCCGTTGCGCGACATTTCAAAGTTGACCGCCTCNGTGATGATGTCGTCATTGAGCGAGGTGACNTGTGTCACGATCGGATATCTGTTGGCGGGCGGGGTAGTGATCGCCGANAGGTCGCGCGCGCCCATCAGCGAGAATTGCAATGTGCGCGGAATAGGGGTTGCCGACATTGTCAGGGTGTCGACATTGACTTTCAGTTGTTTTAATTTTTCCTTTACCGCCACTCCGAATTTCTGCTCTTCGTCGACAATCAGCAGTCCGAGATCTTTGAATTTGACATCTTTGCCGATTAGTTTGTGCGTTCCGATGAGAATGTCGATTTTTCCTNCGGNAAGTTCGGNAAGGATTNTCNNNACCTNTTTCGNCGAGNGCGNCCTGGAGATGTAATCGATTTTTNCCGGNAAATCNTTNANGCGGTTGGAGAAAGTGTTGAAATGTTGATAGGCGAGGACGGTTGTGGGTACGAGCACCGCTGTTTGTTTCCCGTCGGTGGCGGCTTTGAACGCCGCTCTTATTGCGATTTCAGTTTTTCCGAAACCCACGTCGCCGCATATCAGGCGGTCCATGGGTCGGGGTGATTCCATGTCAGCCTTGACGGCTTGAGTGGCAGTGAGCTGATCGGGGGTGTCCTCGTAGATGAATGAGGCTTCAAGCTCTTGCTGAAGATAACTGTCGGGAGAGTAGGCGAAGCCTTTTTCATCTTTTCTTGCGGCATAGAGTTTAATGAGGTCGCGGGCTATGTCCTTGAGTTTGGACTTGGTCTTTTCTTTCAGTTTGCCCCAGTTTCCCGACCCGAGACGGTTGATGCGCGGCTCGACTCCCTCCTTCCCTCGGTATTTGGCAAGTTTGTGGAGGGAGTGGACGCTGACCAGCAGGATGTCGTCATTTGAATAGATCAATTTGATCATCTCCTGTTTTCGTCCATTTACGTCGGTNCTTATCAGCCCTCCGAATCGTCCCACNCCATGGTCAATGTGAACCACGTAATCGCCGGGCTCGATTTGTCCGAGTTCTTTTAGCGACAGTGCGAGTTTCCCTGAACGCGCACTGTCGCTTTTGAGATTGTACTTGTGGAAGCGGTCGAAAATCTGGTGATCGGTGAACACGCAAGCTTTCACTGTGTTGTCGGCAAAGCCTTCATGCACCGTGGATATTACCGGAGTGAACGGCAGGTTGTCGCCCCGGTCGGCGAATATTGCCCTGATGCGCTCTATCTGCTTTTCAGAGTCGCTGAGGATGTAGATGATATATCCGTCAGCGATGTATTTTGAAAATGTGGCGCTTATTAAATCGAAATTTTTGTGGAAGATGCCTTGGGGCGTGCAGTCAAAACCTATGGAACGTCCCTCTCTCGTCCCTTTCTCGAGGGCGGAGGTGAAATGGATTTGACGGCATTTGTCAAGCCGATTCGCAAAATTNTCGGGNTCGACCAGATTGGACATTGCNTTNGAATCNTAGTCNTCAGCCATCACNGCGTTTTCGCTGATAGTGTCGGCGGCGATGGCTTTAACCCGATCGACGGTGTAAGCGGCGTCGCGAATCCACACAGGCATATCGTCGGGCACATAATCGAGGAATGACGAGGCACCCTCTGAGGTCACATCGGCAGTGATGGCGACGCTCTCCATCTTCTTTTCCGACAACTGGGTCTCGATGTTGAACTGGCGTATGCTGTCGATTTCGTCGCCGAAGAAGTCGATTCGGAAAGGNTGNTCGTTGCTATANCCGAATATGTCGAGNATNGANCCNCGNACTGCGAAATGCCCCGGTTCATANACATAGTCGACCTCTTTGAAGCCGTTNGCGCGGAGCCATTTCTGCGTCTCGGTCAAATCGGCGGTTTTGCCGGCNGTCAATCTCAGGGTGNGNCGGTCNATTGAATCGCGGGAGGCGACTTTCTCGGCNAGCGCTTCGGGATAGGTGACCACATATTTGAGGTTGGGGTCATTCATCCATCGGTTCAGCGCTTCGGTGCGCATGATTTGCGAGGGAGGATCAGCCTGTCCGTATTTGATGGCGCGCCGATAGCCCGACGGGAGCATCAATACGGCGTTCTCGCCGAGCACCCTTGACAGGTCATGATACAAATAGCCGGCATCGTCAAGCGAATCGCCGATTACGAGTGCCGGCATCTCGCTGTCGGCTACCGAAGCCATCAGCATTGATGCCGACGATCCTGCGAGCCCGTAAAAGGTGACACGCCTCACGGTGTTGTCGTCAAGAAGTGACTTCACTGCCCGTCGGCGTGTCTTGTTGAACAGGATGTCGCAAAGTTGCTCTATATCCATTATTTCTTAGTCGATTTAGAANCGGGAGCTGAAAGCAGGGCTTTATATCGGTTGGGGTCGTTGAGGATTACGGCTGCCGAGTCGAGAGTTTCGTCGCGCTTGAGCGATTCGATTACCTGCCCCTCCTGATAATAGTAGCGTTTTATGATTTCTCCCGCAAGAATCTCTTCGATAGCCTGGCGGTTGTTGTCGAGGTCATGATTCAGATTGTGCTTGAGCATTCCTTCAAGGATTGAGAATTGATTCTTGATGGAGTCATTCATGTAGCCTTCGACTTCAGCCGTTTTTTTCAGCGAGGATAGCATCTGTTCGCACACTTTGTCGTAGTTGAATTTTTCAGGGTCGATGTAAGCCTTGAAATCCTCAAAGATTGAATCGGTCAATACGAACTTGTCGGCAGGGGCGATCTCTGGATGCTCGGCGGCAAATTTTGTCGCATAGTCGAATGCCCAGTGGTCGACAATGATATTGTAGGTCAATCGGTTTATTTCGGGATATTCCACTTTCACGTCGGGGGTGATGCCGCCACCGTCGCGCACCTCACGTCCATGTTTCGTCTTGAAAACATTGGTGAGAGAGTCGGGAATGCGCGCCACCGATCCGTCGGGGTTGCGGTGGCTGTAGTCGATTGCCTGGATGAGACGCCCGCTTGGAATATAGTATTTGGCGATTGTCACTTTGAGAATGCCGTCGTAGGGGAGAGGACGGGTCGTCTGCACCAACCCTTTTCCGAATGAGCGGCTTCCTACAATGACCGCGCGGTCAAGATCCTGCAACGCTCCGGCGGTAATCTCGCTCGCCGAGGCTGTATTGCCGTCGGTAAGCACCACAAGCGGTATTTCGGTGTCGATCGGAGCGGCTGTAGTTTTGTAGATCTTTTCATTCATCACTCCCTTGCCGCGAGTGCGCAACACCTCGGTGTTCTTGGGCACGAACAGTCCCACAATTTTCACAGCCTCTTCAAGAAGTCCGCCCGTGTTGCCGCGAAGGTCGAGAACTATTGATTTCACGCGAGGATCCTTTTTCAGTTCGAGAAGCGCGTTGCGCACCTCGGTGCCTGATTTATCGGTGAATGACGACAGGTCGATGTAGCCGATGTTGTCCTTGACCACTCCATAATAGGGGATGGTTGGAATCTGGATTTTTTCACGGATTATGTCGACTGTGATTATTGAATCGGCTGCGTAGGGACGCTTCACTTGCACTTTTAGCGGTGTGCCCGCTTGTCCGGTGAGCTTGCCTTTTACCTGGTCGCTGTGCCACGAGGTGACGGTGTCGTTGTCGATCATCATGATGAGGTCTCCGGGCTTTAATCCTGCGCGCTGGGAGGGACTGCCGAAATAAGGCTCGGAAATGAAAACGCCTTGTCCGGGTTTCTCCATTATGATGGCGCCGATTCCGGCATATTCGCCCGATGTCATCAGCGCGATGTCCTCCTGGTTGGCTGAAGAATAGTATTCAGTGTAAGGGTCGATGTCGTGCAACATCGCCGCAATTGCGGTGTTTATTGATTTTTCGGCGCTGATGGAATCGACATAGTTGGTCTGCAATTCCTTGTATAGCGCATTGAAAATGTCAAGATTGCGGGTGATCTCCCCCTTATTGCTTCGAGTGGCTGCGATGCTTGATATTGCTGCCGCCGCAACAATTGCAAGAGCGACGTATTTTCCTTTCAAAAATTTCATTCCGATGAGAGTTGTAAATTAATTTGCTAAGTTACTACATTTATACAACAAACAAC
>WFMA01000014.1 GCA_009177195.1 Bacteroidales bacterium
CTCACTACGCTGAAAAATCATTTCCGTGACGACTACAGTTCCTACCATGTCGTTGACTACGACACCATCACAGGAGCCGTTCAAAAGAAACAGACTCATCAGGGATATGCCCACGAATCGGCATGGTCGCGCGGACAAGCTTGGGGGCTCTACGGCTACACAATGGCTTATCGCGAAACCAATCGTCCCGAGTTTCTCGAACAAGCTAAACATATCGCCAACTATATCTTCACCAACCCCACTCTCCCCGAAGATTTGATTCCTTATTGGGATTATCAGGCTCCCAACATTCCCGACGAGCCACGCGATGCCTCAGCCGCCGCTGTTTCGGCATGCGCCCTCTACGAGTTGGCGATGTACGACAAGGAAAACGCCGACAAGTACAAAGCCTGGGCTGACAAAATCGTGGAAAGCCTCAACGGCGAAAACTATCGCGCTCAGCTCAACGGCGATCATGGTTTCCTTTTACTCCACAGCGTTGGATCAGGCAACAGCAAGTCAGAAATGGATGTTCCCATCATATATGCCGACTATTATTTCCTTGAAGCTTTATTGAAAAAGCAAAAATATGAAACCACAGGAAGCGCGATCCTATAAACCTGCGATGTAAATTTTCACAAGATATTATAGAGAATAGAGTAATTTCTATAGGTAAATTAGTATGGTTAAACAATTTATAAGTTTTTTTGTTTTAGGTATGGTATTGTGCGGGTGTCTTCATGCGAAGACACCTGTGCAGTTTAAAAAGCGCCTCACCGACGATTGGGTTTTCCTCCGTCAGGATATCGGAAACCTTTGGGAAGCTGTCCGTCCCTATAAATCTGGCAATCCTGAAGAATACCCCTTGTGGCAGAAAGTCACTCTCCCCCATTGCTTCAATGCTCAGGACGCCGTGGATCCCGATTTAAACTATTATCAGGGACCGGGTTGGTACAAAACCATGCTCGATATCGACAATCCCTATAAGGACGGACGCATTCTGCTCGACTTTGACGGAGCGGGTCCTAAAACCGAAGTTTACGTCTACATGACAAAAGTAGGCGACCATGTGGGAGGATACGACAGCTGGAATGTCGACATAACCGATGCCGTGAACGAATTTCTGAAAAGCGATGCGGCTGCGCGCTTCAACGGCAAAGTTCCCCTCAGCATTCGATGTGACAACTCGCGCGATGCCGAAATGATTCCTTCCGACCTCTCCGACTTTACCATCTATGGCGGACTATACCGCTATCTGAATCTCGTATACTTGCCGAAAGTGTCAATCAGCCAGCTGAGAATAGAGCCGGTTGTCAACGACGATTTAAAGAGNGCNAAGCTAAATGTCATCGGCGATTTCTACAATCCGCTCGATGTCCGTTCAGCCAACGTCAACATCATCGTGAAAGACCCATCCGGCAAAATCGTGGCTGACAAAAAACTCAACGGAATAACTCCGCTCGGCAACAAGAATCTTCTCGAAATAGACTTGAAAAAGCCTGTCCTTTGGGATGTGGACGCGCCGCGCCTCTACACTTGCGAGGTAAAGGTTGANGCCGATGGAGAATCATCGACAGCAGCTGAAAAATTCGGTTTCCGCCACACTCAGTTCATCGACAAAGGTCCCTTCCACCTCAACGGTCGCCGTCTACTTCTCCGAGGCACTCACCGCCACGAAGATCATGCCGGCGTGGGATCGGCAATGACCGAGGAACAGATGGTCAAGGAAATGAAAATGATGAAAGAGATGGGTGTAAATTTCATACGTCTCGGACATTACCAGCAATCCGAAATCATTCTCAACCTGTGTGACGAGCTCGGAATACTCGTGTGGGAAGAGATTCCCTGGTGCCGTGGCGGCGTGGGCGGCGAACGCTATCGCAGCCAAGCCAAGAGGATGCTCACCAACATGATCAACCAGCATCACAATCATCCCGCTGTAATCATCTGGGGACTCGGTAACGAAAACGACTGGCCTAATGAATTCGAGACCTATGATCAAAGCGAAATACGCAGCTTCATGAGCGAGCTTAACGACATAGCTCACAAGCTCGACGACACCCGCAAAACCGCTATACGACGATGCGATTTCTGCAGCGACATCGTCGATGTGTACTCCCCCACCATTTGGGCAGGATGGTACAAAGGTAATTATGAAGACTATGTCAAGTACTCTAAAGAATATTATGACAAAGTCAATCATTTCCTTCATGTGGAATGGGGCGGCGACAGCCATCCTGGACGTTTTGTCGAAGACCCGAATCCCACCAAGCAAGACTGGTCGGAAATATATGTTGTCAAACTGATTGATTGGCACTTGAAGGAACAGGAGAATATGCCTTGGCTAACCGGAACAGCCTACTGGCCGTTCAAAGATTTTGCAACCCCCGTTCGCCCCGAAAACCCTGTCCCCTACGTAAACCAGAAAGGAGTTATTGAACGAGACTTCAATAAGAAAGAAGCCTACTACGTTTTCCAGTCCTATTGGACCGACGAGCCGATGGCTCACATCATCGGACACTCTCAACCCTCGCGTTGGGGCGATGNCGATGACGAGAAAGAGGTTCTCGTATACTCCAACTGCAAAGAAGCGGAACTGTTTGTCAACGGTGTGAGCCAAGGGAAAAAGACCCGCAACAGCAGCGACTTCCCTGCCGCAGGACTCCGTTGGAATGTGAAGCTCATTCCGGGCAAAAACACAATTAAAACGATTGCCGTGGCTCCCGACAAGTCAATCGTCACCGACAGNATTTCACAATATTATCAAACTGAAAAATGGGGCGACGAAACTAAACTCATTGTCACCGCCGAACCTCTTGACGACAACACCTCAATCGTAAAGGTGAAAGTCGTTGACAGCAACGGTGTTCCCTGCCTTGACTCGAAACGCTTCATCCGTTTTGAGATTGCAGGCGATGGCGAGCTGTTGAAAAATCTCGGCACCGCAGGAGGNTCGTCCAAAGTTCAGGCAGCAAATGGCAACGCNTCNATTAAAGTAAAGAAGGGAGCGGGCAAGTCAGTTGTCGCCGTCAAATCAGAAAATATGGACACTCAGTTTATAAACATCTAAACTCGTAGTCGACAATGAATAAATTCTGCTATTTCACAACCGGNATACTCCTTTCCTCGATTATCNGCGCTTGCACCATGGTAAGCGCCGAGGAAAAACTGGTNATGGAGCCAATTCAGGAAAAGATAATCGAACGCGCCGACAACGATATCGCAGCAAAACCCGCCACGGTGACATGCTTCGTAGCAGAACGCAGCGCCGGAACAAAACACGATTTCTACTCGGAAGGCGACTATTGGTGGCCCGATTCGCTGAACCCCACCGGTCCCTACGTGCGCCGTGACGGAGAAACCAATCCCGACAACTTCGTGGAGCACCGNCACGCCATGATNCGCTTCAGCCGCATAGTCGCAAATCTGACATCGGCTTATCTGCTCACCGGCGACAAGAAATATCTTGATCCCGTTATAGAACATGTGCGGGCATGGTTTATCAACGAGGACACAAAAATGAATCCTCATCTGCTCTACGCTCAGGCAATCAAAGGCATCACCACCGGCAGAGGAATCGGAATCATCGACACCGTCCATCTCATTGAAGTGGCGCAATCACTGATGAAACTTGAGCAAAAAGGAGCCATCAACCGCAAGGATCTCGAAGGCGCGAAAGAATGGTTCAGGCAATATCTCGACTGGATGAAGACCCACCCCTACGGAGTGAGCGAAATGAACGCCACCAACAACCACGGCACCTGCTGGGCTATGCAGGCGGCGATGTTCGCCAAGTTCATCGGCGACAAGGAAACAATGGACTTCTGTTCCGACCGCTTCAAAAACGTCTTTATCCCCAATCAGATGGCTGAAAACGGAAGTTTCCCTCAGGAACTGGCGCGCACTAAACCATACGGCTACTCCCTCTTCAATCTCGATGCGATGGCAACCCTGTGCCACATTCTGTCTACCAAAGAGGACAATTTGTGGGAATACACCACCCCCGATGGCAGAAACATGAAAAAAGCGGTTGAGTTCATGCTCCCATATATCGCCGATAAAGGCTCGTGGGAATATGGTAAAGACGTGATGTATTGGGATGAATGGCCTGTCGCCCACNCTGCGCTTNTCTTCGCATGGATGAACTTCGGCGACGAANAGTATTACAACACTTGGGCAAAATTCGAGCATTTCCCGGAAAACGAAGAGGTAATCCGCAATCTTCCCATCCGCAATCCCATAATATGGTTATAAAATTCAATTGACAATAAACCTCATTATCATTATGAAAAGAATACTTTCAACCTACATAGCGGCAATCGCCATTTCAATCCCGGCTATTGCCCAGAATCAAACCTCGTCCTACAAAACGACAGGCTATGTGACCGATGAAAACAATGTGACCCGCATGGTCACTCAGGAAGTTTCAACACGTCTGCGCCGCACGACTTCACAAGGCGATCCCAATGCGCAACTCCCCTATGCCCCAGGCGTGACACCCGAGAAACTGGCAATCCCGTTGTCGGAATCAGTGATGGCGCGCTACCCCGACTACAAGAATGCCTACTGGAAAGACTACACCTACGTGCAGGGCTACATGTTTGAAGCGATGGACCGNCTCGGTCAACTGCTCAACGACCCCAAGTACACCGAGTACATGAAAAAATATATCGAGAATTTCATCGACGAGGAAGGCAACTATAAAGGCGGAGCATTGACCAANCTCGACAACTTCATGACCGGNTCGGCATTCTGCACCCTTTATAAACGCACCGGCGACGAGCGCTATAAAAAAGCCGCCTTGCAAATCCTTGAGGGCGTTCGCCCCTATCCCAGCTCCGACGGTCAGTTCTGGCACGGCAACAAATCACCCAACATGTGGATAGACGGCGTTTTCATGATGCAGATGTTTCTCATCCGTTGCGCTGAAAACGTGGGCGAAGCCGATTTCTGCTTAGACACCGCTTGCCGCAACATCATCGCCGCAGCTCGCCATCTTCAGCGCCCCGACGGTCTACTGCTTCACGCCTGGACCACCGAGCCCGAAAAAGCCGCATGGGCTGATAAAAAGACCGGACTCTCGCCCGAGGTGTGGAGCGAGGGAATGGGATGGTATTCACTCGTCGTTCCGGAACTGCTCGCAGTATTGCCAAAAGACCATCCCGACTATAAAGCAATTCTGAAAATATATCAGGACATGGCTCGCGGATTGAAAAACGCACAGGATCCGCGCACCGGCGGCTGGTTCATGGTTGTTGACAAGGGCGACAATCCGCTCAACTTCATCGATCCCTCGGGAACGGCTATGTTCACTTATTCGATTCAGCGAGGCATCGACCTCGGGCTTCTAAACGCTAAAGAATACGCTAAAGTCGCCGAACGAGGCTATCAAAGCCTCTTCCCGTTCATTTCGGTAAATAAAAACGGACTGCTCGATGTAATCGGCGCATGTGACGGCGTTGTCATTAAGAACGATTTCAATTCCTACGTGACAGTGCCAAAAATCCTCAACGCCAAAGAGGCTGTCGCAGGAATCCTGTGGGCTGCCGTAATAATGGAGAAAGATAATCTATAAAAACATTCCATATAATTACACAATCTAACTCAACACCGACACACACATTTTGACGGTAACCGCTCACACTTTATTGCCGTCAAGAAAACACCCAAATTAATCTACTATGAAAGAGGAGCGCCACCGAGAATCACTCTCTGTGACGCTCTTCTCCTTTTTTTAACCCGACCATCACAGAACAATTCACCCTCGCCGCGCATTATAATGTTAGGGTAATAACTAATTGCAACATTACAAATGAAAGTTGGATACTTTGTGCCATGCTATGTGGACATGCTCGCGCCAAAAGCCGCCATCGCAAGCTACGAACTTCTCAAAAAGCTGGGAATCGACGTGCATTATATCGAGCAAGCCACCTGTTGCGGACTTCCGCTCACCGACATGGGATATGGAAAGAAATCGTGTAAGGTCGAATCTAATCTGATAAAAAATCTATCGGGATATGATTATATCGTAATCCCCTCGGGAATATGCACCGATCAAATGAGGCATGAACTGACCGACATCGAGCAGACTCCCGAAGTAAAACATATCCGGGAGACCTCCCATGACCTTGTGGAATTTCTGCATGACATCGTCAAAGTTAAAGAATTGCCCTGGGCGAAATTCCCTCATAAAGTTGGGCTCCACAATGGCTGCCATTCGTTAAGGTCGCTGATGCAGGCTCGTCCGTCGGAACTCATGATTCCCGATTTTTCAAAAACAGCCGACCTGCTCAACCTTGTCGAAGGGCTGGAGGTCGTTTATGCCACGCGCCGTGACGAGTGCTGCGGATTTGGCGGCACATTCTCCATTTGGGATGAAAGCTGTTCCGGACAGATGGGGCTCGACAAGGTGAACGATTATGTGAGAAACGGCATCGAGTATGTCACTTCAGCCGATTTCTCCTGTCTGCTCCATCAATCGTGTGTGGCTCGGAAACATAATCTTCCCGTGAAAATGTTCTATATTGCTGAAATACTAAATGGAGATGCGCTATGAGCCAGGTAAATCAAGTAAAACTCGGGGCAAAATTCATTGCCGATGAAGCCCACCGCGTAAGCCACGACCGTTGCCTTTGGGCGGCGCGCATGCGTCGTGATTCAGTTGCGTCATCCATCCCTGAATGGGAAGAGATGCGCAGCCTCGCTTCCGAAATAAAGCTCCACACCTTGTCCCATCTCGCCGATTACCTCGAATTGTTTGAGAAAAATCTGAAACTCAACGGCGTTCATGTGCATTGGGCAAAAGATGCCGAGGAGCACAACCGCATTGTAGGCGAAATCTTCACAAGCCACAATGTGAAAACCGTCACAAAAGGAAAGTCGATGCTCATGGATGAATGCGGCATGACCCCCTATCTCCAACAGCTCGGCATAAACATCTATGAAGCTGACCTCGGCGAACGAATACAGCAGCTCGACCGTCAGCGACCATCCCACATTGTGATGCCCGCCATCCATAAACTCCGCACCGATGTAGCCCGCCTCTTTGCCGACAAGCTCGGCAGCGATCCGGAAAATGACGACCCACGCTACCTCAACAGCGTGATGCGCAATGACATGAGGAAAAACTATATCAAAGTCGATGCAGGCATGAGCGGCGTGAACTTCGGAATAGCTGAAACCGGCGGCATCGTCGTGTGTACTAACGAAGGAAACGCCGATATCAGCGCCGCCCTGCCTCCGCTTTATGTGGCAAGCATAGGTATCGAGAAATTGATTCCGCGCCAGCAGGACCTCCCGCTATTCATCAGGCTGCTGTCGAGAAGTGCCTTGGGGCTTAGCATGACTCAATATACAAGCCATTACCATGGACCCCGCCCGGGACAGGAAATGCACCTGATTATTGTTGACAACGGAAGATCGGAACGACTCAAAGCTCAACATTGGGAGGTGCTTAAGTGCATTCGCTGCGGAGCCTGCATGAACACATGCCCCGTATTCCGCCGCACATCGGGACTCAGCTACGACGCTCCCTATATGGGACCCATCGGAATCGTCCTTGAACCGAGCTACGACATGTATCGCTACGCCCGCCTCCCCTATTCCTGCACCCACTGCGGTTCTTGCGGCGATGTGTGTCCGGTAAAGGTGCCTATACCCCAGCTTGTGTTCTACTGGCGCAGAAAAGTGGTCGATGAGCATCAGGACCAGCTGATACACCGCGCCGAAGAGAGCGCNATGGAAATNGTGNTGNGAAACTCCACCAATTTCCAACTGAGCGAAAAACTCGGACTGTGGGCGCTTAAAANGCTNCCCGACGCCCTGCTTGAGTCTCGACTCAATCCCTGGGCGACATGGCATGCCAACCCCGAAGCTCCCAATGAAACTTTCCGTCAATATTATAACCGAACCATAAAAAAGAAGAACGATGAGTGATTCCCGAAATACAATACTCGACACTATCCGCCAAGCCCGGCACGATGATTTTCCCTTGCCCGATGTTCCGGCATTCGAACCTGCCGGTGATCCGATTGAAAATTTCATAGCCAACCTTGAGAGTTACGACGGGAAAGCCATCAAATTCGCTTCAAGGCAGGAGGCTGTCGAATGGCTCAACAACAATATCGTCATGGACGGAAAAAATGTTTTTTCCGCAATAGCTGACTTCGAAGGAAATTTCCCGTTATCCAAAGTCGAGGATCCTCATGACGCACATGTTATCGACACTTGCGTCGGCGAGGGGCTCCTCGGTGTGGGAGAAACCGGGTCGGTGTGGGTCACCGACCCGTCATTGGGCAAGGCAGCTTGCGCATTGATGTCGACCGACCTCTATCTGTTGATTGACAGCAGCAAGATTGTTTCAGGCATCCATCAAGCATATCAACTGCTAAATCTGCGTGAAAACCCCTACGGATCTTTTTACACAGGACCTTCAGCCACCGCCGATATCGAAGCGGTGCGTGTCACCGGCGCGCAGGGCGAAATTTCATTGACCGTCCTGATGTATTGATCTTGGGACATAAAAAGCGAAAGTGCGCTTCTTCACAGAAGCACACTCCCTCATAACCAAAATTCAAGTATATATTCTCAGAGTCTAACAAAATTGTTGCCATAGGGCTACAATTGCCATTGCCCGGAAAACGCTGGACAGCCATTTAGGTAGATGTAGAATGAAGAGTGGATTAGGACTGTGTGTTTTTCCGAGCATAATCACTTTCATCAAGCTGGCGCAAAGTTAAGGCTTATAGCCCATTTAACTGCAACAAAATTAGGTAATTAATCTAAAAACAGGAAACATCCCGATGCTTCCTGTTTTTAGTTGAATCACAATATATTATCCTTTTTCAAGCAGCTATTTTGATGAATTGGCAGCTGTTTTTGTAAACATCTTTTTAGTTAAATGGCTGAATACCACATTTTTTAACTTTCGGAACGGCTTCACAATTTCATCGTGTCGCCTGAAATGACACCCTTTTAAATACAAAAATTGGAATTGTCCCGCCCACTACAAGGCATAGCAGAAGGCACATACACATCAGTCCGTTCTGCATGAATAATGCGAAATAGTGTTCAAACGCTCCTGTCGATTGACGCAACACGCACATCGCCAACCCGCCAAACGCCTTGTAGGCATATATTCCAGGAATCATCGGTAGAAGTGCCGGGAACAGGCATGTCTCAGCCGGAGTTTTGGACAGAGGAGAAAGGAACACGGCAAGCATACCCACGGCAAAAGCGGCGCAGAGCGTCGCCGGCACGATGTGGAGCGGATCAGGAATCACGTCGGTAAGCACGAATCTGCCGGCATGACCCACAGCGGCAATCAACGCACAGTAAAAGTAGGCTCTCACAGGCGGATTGCTGATGGCGGCAAAGCCTATAGCCGCTATAGCGGAGAAGAATGCATCTTGAAAAATGTGCCAGAACATAATCATTACAATTTAAAACATACCCACATTCATGACCAGCATCCCCAGGCAAAGCCCTATCGACAGACAGCAGGTGAGAATAACGGCGTTCATGAACCGGCTGAACGCGCATATATAATGGTGATAGAGCATGTCGCTGAATGAATTCAAAAATGGAATGCCCGGTACAAGATAAAGAACACTTGTAGCCAAGGCAATCTTAGGCGTTGATCCCACACTGAAAAGGATATCGGAACAGCCTAACACAGCAGAGACAAACGAGCAGATGACAAAAACGGCGCGGACATCGACATGGCGGCGCAACAGGAAGTTTTTCAACCAGAATCCCGCCAAAGTAGCAATTCCCACAACGACCATCGCCACTCCGTCGCCACCGAAAAGGCGGCAAAACGAAGCGTTGGCGCATGCCACCAGTATCAACAGCAGCACAGGGTTCATCCCATAGTCGGTCGATACAATCTTGTCAAAGAGCCTACGAGCCTCATCGAGATCCAAGTTCCTGTCGGCAATTTTCCAGCTAAGTTCGCTCAAGCGGGTATTGAGGGCAAAACTTATGGGAGTATTTTTCACCGCAGTGTTCACGGTGAGACACTCCATCTCGTCACCCTCGTCAAATACCGACATCTGCACATGACGCGGCAGAATCGTCAACTCGGCGCGCTTACCGTAGACATGAGCTATGCGGTTGACGTTTTTCTCGATTCTTATACATGTGGCGCCGCATCCCGTCATCCATGAGGCATACTGAGCCAAGAAGCCCCCAACCTCACGCGCCGACGGCTGTGACAAATCACATGTCGGAGAGATCGTCGTCATCATGAAGGGGGTCTCCGGGGATGAAAAATTCTTCTCTTTCGCTACCGATCCTTACAAAATGATGCTTGCAAATGAATGCTTTGTGGACGAAATTAGCCATCAATATAATCATGAATATTCCGGCTATCACGCACCAAATAATCAGAGGTGTTCCCATAACAAATCAGTTTTAGTTATTCCCTTTGGGGAAATCAGTTATGCTGTTTATTATTATAACACTTCAGCATCATTTTTTACGCTCGGGAGCGAGCTTTTTTTATTGCCGTCGGCTAATAGGGTCACAGGCGATTCATTTCAGCTTCCGAAGCATTCTTGCCCTTATACTTGCTCGGGCGGGGCTGGAAACGGTAGGTGACCGAAAGCGACACNCCGCGACGATCGTAGGATTGGCGTTTTAAAACCTTNACNCCGTAGGTGNCCATCGTCCAGTCATTATTCAANGTGTTCANNATATCGGTGGCGGAAAGTTTTATCTGCANCGNTTTGTCAAAAAACGACTTGCTTACCGAAGCGTCCATCGAGCACCATGTGGTTCCAAACCGATTGGTGTGCATGTCGCCTTGAGACTGACCGTGGAGATTGACCGTGAGCAAGAATGATTTCGGCAGAGTGACGAGATTCTCGAAATAGTAGGACCAGATGGGTTTATTGAACTTCGCCCCGCCGAGTTCAAGCCACTGCTTGTAGAGCCCTAATGTGAAATTGGGCGACCACGCGCCAATATTCCGGCTCCACACGAAATAGAGATTCAGAGCCGATACATCGATATTAACCGGTTGCATGAGCAACTGAAGTGAAGATGCGGGATATACTCTTTTAACGAATCCATAAGTGTCGAGACTGCGGGTATAGTCGGCTTGAAGGATAAAATCGCTCCACATTCCAAATAGTTGAACATCGTGCATCGTCTCGTCGCGAAGCATGGGATTGCCCCCTTCGATCTCATGCCGCCCCACATACATGAGGCTTCCGGTCAACTGTGAATAAGGAGGCTTTACAGTGGCTACCCGATAGCTTAAACTTAACTGAGCGCGCTCATTGAAGCTCCANCCGAGNGAAATGTCGGGAGTGAGAAGATTGTGTGTTCGGCTCACTTCTTTGTCTTTCTCCCCNTCCACCTTAAAGAGGTAGTCGGTGTATTCATACCTGAGTCCTGCCGATAGACTCAGCTTGTTGAATTGCCGGCTCCATGAAGCAAACAGAGCCGCCGATTCCTGCCTTGCATCGGTGAATGACGACGGGATGTATTCTTCCACTTGAGGATTGAGCATGAGATAATCAAGCGAAGCGCGGGTATAGGAATCCTGAGTGCCTACCACGAAATTACCCTGCCATGCGGGGAAACTCATATAGAGTTTTCCCGCCCACAAGGTGGATTTACGTTTGTCATTCGAGGCGACATCANCNGCTTCCGATTGAGGATAGGCGGTGCTTCTCGAATCCTTGGAAAATGAGTTGCGGAAATTTCCGTCGAAATGCAGATTGCATCCCTCGCTGAAAGCACGGTCATAGTATGCCGACACGAGATGGGAACGGGAATGCGTTTTCCGGCGAATATCGCGCTCAAGCGGCGATTCATCGTNNANCCANTCNGTCCCGANGTTTTTGAAACTTCCATGCTCGGGATTAAAGCGGTAATATGCCCCGAATGAGTCGGCGGCTCCCGCATAGTTGAAACCGGCTTTCACCGTGGCGTTGAACGAGGGATAAGTGTTGCGCTGCGAACTCCCAACGATTGTCTCCTCACCGTCATACTCCAATTTATTTACAGTCGAACCTTTAATAAGGCTATTGTTTCCGGCAACTGTCCCGGTTGCGAAAAAGTCCAGTTTCCCGGCACGATAGTTAATGTCGAGTAGCTCATCGCCCGACAGTTTACGACGCGCGGTAAGCTCGGCGCGTTCTGTCAGCGAAAGCCCGTCAACAAAATTGCGGCGCGTGGTGATTTTCAGCACCGCCTTCGTATCGCTCGAATATAGCGCACCGGGAGCCATGAGAAGCTCGACTTTGCGGATGTTGGAGGATTGAAGCTGACTCAGTTCGTCGGCATCCCTCATGAGCCTGCCGTCAATATAGATTTCAGGCACCCCTTTACCCACTACCGACACTTCGCCGTCATTCACTGTGATCATCGGCAACTGCGCCAGAACATCGAGCGATGTGCCGATATTCTGAAGAGCCGACCCGGCTATGGAAGAAACCAGAGTGTTTCCGACAAGACGGGTGGCGGGTTGCTGAGCCTTAACAACTACTTCCTGCAGTTGCAGAGTGAGCGAATCGGTCGGCTCAACAGTCTGCGCGTTGGACAGGATGGCAGAAAAAATTCCAAGAGAAATGGAAATAACAATTCGTTTCATTGCAGTAAAATTTTTTCAGCAAAGTTACTGCTCAATACTGCCTGAAAACAAATTATTAATCTGACCNTCCAAATAGCAATATATTATATATCAACATATTATATTTGCCGATTGGAGATTATTCTGACCGAGACACACGATGGTCAAAAAACTGAAAGAAATGCAGCCGAATGGGGCAAGTCCCTGTTTGAAATTTTTGATTTCAACCGTGATTTCCGTTTGTAGACCACATCGATGCTTTCGCCCAACAGTAATGCGATGGAACGATTGGAAAGATTGCATGCAAGATACACAAACAGGCGGTATTCCTCCGGCTTCAAATCGCCCAATTCATCACGGAGATTGTCGACCATTCCGCCGGCGCAGTCGTTGACGCATTTCTCCATTTCNGCAAACAATCCGCTATCGGATTTCACATCGTCAATACAAGCCTTCACCTTGTCGGCAATCGCTTTTCGCTCCGTTTTNGTGCCTTGCGACTCGTAATAGGCGCCGCAAAGCTCATCGACAAGCCCAAACCGCGCNCTCAAAATATCGGCAAGCCTCGACCTTAAATCGGCGCAAGCCGATTGATTGCGAGTCAAGCCATCCCTGAGCAATAACGCTTCGGCAATGAGCGACTCATTCTGAGCGTCACGCAGTTTTANNCTCTGCCGNTGCCNNGTNATNACCNCTGCCGCAATAAGAATGCAGATAACGCCTATATACAAAATCTGCCTTGCCCTCGTCCGCTCCTTATAGAGCAAAAACTCCTTTTCTTTCTGAAGATACAAAGCCGACGAGAGCGCGTNGCGATTTTCCGTCGCCATCAACAAGGCTTTCAACCGCGAAGCATGACGAAACTGTTCGCCAAGATTATGCCTGCCGTAATAATCGACGGCTATATTCACAATCGTGTCGGTGGGCACGTTAATGTTATTTGCCACTAAAGCTTCAGAATAAAGCAGCGCCCAACGAGCCATTGTAGAGGAATCGCTGAACTCGGAAACATCGTAACTGTTAAGGCGTTCCATCGCTGCCGTCGGGTCACTGTGAAGGAGAGCCGCCGCCTCATCAAGACCGCGCTCAACAGTGTGGTTGGAACAGGAACATCCTGTAATGACCAGCAGAATTATTATGTAAAGGAGCCCCTTCATATCTTCGATTTCTCCGAGATGGCACAAAGATAATCCATTTTCCTCATCCGCAACAATTCCACATCAAGCCAAAAACGCTCTTTAAAAAATTTTAAGCTTTTGAAACATCGGAAACGCCAAAGTCCGCTCATCTAAACCGGAAGTAGATATCCCGCGCTTTTGTGGACGAAACCGATGAGTTGAAATAAGTAAGTCAAGGTTCTTTTGCTGCCGTTTTGGCGGGGCGAGCCTGTGTCCTGTGTGGGCACGGTTCTCGCCGGCGCTCCACCCACACGGCTATGAAGGGATGAACCCTTTCGGGTTCGCTTTTCCCTTGTGGGTTTAGGGGGCACTCTTTGCAGAGTGCGATCTTTTGTTTCGGTGATCCCGGCACACCTCGCTGCGCTCGTAGTGGAGGGTTATCCATGGGTGTGAGCCTTTCAGGCTCGCGGACCGGGGTGACATGGCATGCGATGTCACTACTTTTTGAGTGCGGGGTTATTCATAGGGGATGAGCCTTGGGAGTTGGTTTTCTGCGAGTGGTTGCGGATGAGGCGGCGGTTGCGGAACGTGACGCAGGCGGCGATGAGGAAGACGGCAATGAAGAGGATGCCGGCAACTGTGCCGAGAATGAGGGGTATGGTAGCGGAAATATGCATGGCTCTAAAGTATTTTTTGTTTGGTTGCCATAAGGCGAGGGGGGATTCGCCCGTCCATGTATTTTTGCCATCCGGCAGTGAGGATGACGAGCACGAGGTAATGCCATGAGGGATTGAGCAGGAACAGGAATGACCAAAGGGCGTTGACCGCAATGTTGAGGGCGATCCATCGCCACATTCCCGCTTTTCGGAAGTCAAGAGCGTATTCCGANTCNGAGGCGGCGACTTTAAGTGTGCCGANCCCGCTTTCACACAGATAGGCTCCATAGGCAACGAGCGTGGAAAGGAGCAAGGCTTCTGCCGCATCGAAAGCCGGCGAGAGGTGGAAAAAGGCGGCGAAACTAAGCGCCGCAATCCAAAGCAAGGCATGGTCGACAGCCATGACGTACTTGTGGATAAGCTGATTCTGCCGCAACGCCTTTTGAATTATTTGCTGATGGTCTTGTGTCATATCTATTTGCGAGAGGGAGCATAAACGGATTGATTGCCGGTTTATGCTCCCTTATTACAGTCAATTAGTTGTTATTTCGGAACGCTCAGAGAGTCAACGATTGTTGATGAGGGTTTCGATGTCGTGTTCGACGGTGTCGATGGTGCCGATGCCAAACTGTTCCTTGAGAACTTTCAACACGTCGGGGGTGAAGAATGCCGGAAGGGTGGGACCGGTGTGAATGTTCTTGACTCCGAGAGCAAGGAGCGCCAACAGCACGATGACAGCTTTCTGCTCATACCATGCGATATTGAACACGATGGGAAGATCGTTGATGCTCGGGAGGTTGAAAGCGTCTTTCAATGCGAGGGCTATGCGCACAAGCGAATAGGAATCGTTGCACTGACCGGCATCGAGCACACGGGGCACTCCTTCGATGTCGCCAAGAGGCAACTTGTTGTAGCGATACTTGGCACATCCTGCCGTCAGAATCACGCAGTCTTTGGGAAGAGCCTCGGCAAACTTGGTGTAGTAGTCGCGCGAGGGCATACGTCCGTCGCAACCTGCCATGACCACAAATTTACGGATTTTGCCTTGCTTGATGAGATCGACAATCTTAGGCGCGAGTTCGATCACCTGATGATGGGCGAAGCCGCCAATGATTTCGCCATGTTCAATCTCGGTGGGGGGCGGACATTTCTGAGCATGGGCTATAAGCTCGGAGAAGTCGGTAGGCTTNCCATCCTTTCCCGGTTCGATGTGCTTGGCTCCGGGCATTCCGACAACGCCGGTGGTGTAAACACGGTCCATATAAGTGGTTTTTGGACGCGGGGGGACAATACAGTTGGANGTGAAAAGGAAGACACCGTTGAAGGTTTCAAATTCGGTGGTCTGTTTCCACCATGCGTTTCCATAGTTTCCGGCGAAATGGGGATATTTCTTGAAGAACGGATAGTATTGCCCCGGAAGCATTTCGGAGTGGGTGTACACGTCGACACCCTTGTCTTTGGTCTGCTCCAATAGATCTTCGAGGTCCTTGAGGTCGTGTCCTGAAATCAAAATGCCCGGTCGGTTTCTCACGCCTATATCGACCTTGGTTATCTCGGGATTGCCATAGGTTTCAGTGTTTGCCTTGTCAAGCAGAGCCATAGCTTTCACNCCGCCGTCGCCCACACCGATCACGAGCGAGAAGAGCTCATTGATATCGGCATCGGTACGCGCCGTCTCNGCCATCGCATTTTCAATGACGGCATAGACATCTTCATCCTCATAACCGAGATTGGCTGCATGACGAGCGTAAGCCGCCATACCTTTGCAACCGTAGATTGCCAGCTGCTTGAGCCCGCGGATGTCGGCATTAGGTTCGGCAAGGACTCCGGTGATGCTTTCAAGTTCCTCAGCCTGTTCAGGAGTAGCGTAGAACTCCACTTCGGGAAGCGAGGAGAGCCGGATTCCCTCCTTTTTTGCCGTGCCTGCAAGTTCATTTTTCAGTTCAAACCCACGGCGGATATAATCGTCGAGCGAAGGATTGTCGAAGTTGGCATTGGTAATGGTGGTGAAAAGCGCGTCCATCACAAAGTGGCTCGCCTCGCGCGAAGGATTGCCTTTCTCACGCAAAGCGCAGTTGATGAGCGATATTCCGCGAACACAATAGAGCAACAAATCCATGCGCGCGGAGGTTTCGGGCTTCTTGCCACACACACCTTGAAGAACACATCCTGTACCGTGGGCAGTCTCCTGACACTGGTAGCAAAACATTTTATTGGAGTTTTCCATAGTCATGGGGGAATTATTATGATTTAATTTTAACGAGCATCACTTTGGAATCAGCTTTGGCAAGCACGCTGTGGGGCACCCCTTCGCCAACAAGCATAAATTCACCGGCATTAATCACATGAGGCTTATCGATCATCGTGAATTCAATCGAGCCCTCGATTACATTGACCATCAACTCGGCGGGAGCAGTGTGACGGGAAAGCTCCTGACCTTTCTTGAGAGCGAGGAGAACTACTCCTCCATTGTTATTTTCAAAAATGCGACGGAATTGAGCATGATCTTCCGCAGGCTGAATCTGATCGGCGAGTGAATGCACTTCGCCAAACTTATATTCTGTTTCGAGCATAATAAAAACGGTTTTATGTGTCAAGGAAGAGCAACTATCGCTCTTCGATAATAANAACATCTCCCCGCAAGGGAATGTTCATTTATCGGCGCCTGCCTGTATAGGCGAGGAGCAACCCAACACACATGGGGAGAATCAAGGAGAGAAGATAGACAACCCGCACCCCGATGACAATGCCTATCANGCCTCCGATGAGTGTCACAATATTGGCTCGGCGCATGTAATCAGATAACCGCCTGAGCCACATTTCATCAATTTTCCTCTGCTCCGGGTCCTTGCTCATTTTGAAACCGGAAATAATATCAGGGCTCGTTTTGGTCAAGTTGAGGCATCCATAGATTATTCCGACTACAAAAAGCAGCAAGATTAATTGGAGGATTATGGTTGCCATAAAATAGAATAGATGAGTTAGGAAATATGCAATTGCGATTCTCAAAGATTCCCGATTGCACGGGGAGCGGTCCCGGGTCAGTAGATATTTCCGGTGGATGACATAAACTAACCGCACAGTATTTACTGACTCCTTCTTTCTCTGCCCCCGTTAATTTAGGGGGCACTCTTTGCAGAGTGCGGCATGTGGTTGAGGAGATCCCGGCACACCTCGCTTCGCTCGTAGTGCCGGGTTATTCATAGGTGTAAGCCTTTCAGGCTTGCCAACCGAAAATATCCACTGACACGTTAGTCTCGTCCTCCCACCAACCGNAAATATCTACTGACCCNNGCATCCCCGGCGNGGTCTACGGTTGAAAAGAAAAAGTCTCGCAATCCGGAGGGTTGCAAGACTTTAACGCTCTTTTTGCGGAGAGGACGAGATTCGAACTCGTGGTAGGATTGCTCCTACGTCAGTTTAGCAAACTGGTGGTTTCAGCCACTCACCCACCTCTCCTTGCGCGGGTCAATTCTGACTTAGCGGTGCAAAGTTAGGTATTTGTTTTCAATAATCCAAATCTTTGCCGATGATTTTTGAAACGCAATCTCAATTAAGGGTGAGATTGGGAAGCCGGAAGGATGGAGCGGAGATTAAACTACCGGCTCGAATCCTAACGAACTTATCATTTCAATGGCTGACTTTTCGTCGTGCTCTCCTTCGACATAAGCCACTCCTTGAGAGAGATCGACTGAAACAGAGGTGACTCCGGGCAATTTTGCCAAATTTTTTTCTACAGTGGCTTTGCAATGAGCGCATGCCATTCCTTTGATTTTATATTCTTTATTCATAGCTATAAGTTGTTTTTTACGTGTTGGCAGATAGTTGGCAATCATCGCCACGACAAGCAAGATGGCGAGGATCACGGTTGAAATCAAACTGATGAGTGAGACATCGCCCACATGGCAAGCTCCGTGCATCTGAGTGAGCGGGGCAAGGAACCAGCGCGCAGGCAAAAGGTAGTCGATGACGAGTCCGAAGGCAATGGCGCTCAGGACTATGGAACCGATGTAGACAATGGCGCATTTGCGACCCATAGTGCGGGATATAATGGTTGCTGATGCAAAGTTTGCCGCCGGTCCTGCCATAAGCAATACGAAAGCTGCTCCGGGAGAGAGTCCTTTGAGCATGAGGGAGAGGGCGATGGGAATGGAACCGGTGGCGCACACATACATCGGTATCGCCACCACAACGACCGCGAGCATCGCCAGAAGCGGACGGCTGCTAAGCATCACAAAGAAGTCTTCAGGGACGAAGAGGGTGATGAGAGAGGCAATTATAAGACCGATAATTAGCCACTTACCTATGCTACGCACCATGTCGAAGAATCCGTAACGCAACATTTCCCACAATTTTCCCTTGAAAGTCTTTTTCTCGGGCTCCTCGACAGCACAATGAGCATCGGCTTCAGAGTCCACTGACAGCTCGCCGCGCTCGGAGGCTCCGACTGCAAGCCCGCCGAAGAGAGCGGTGGTAAGCGCCGCAACGGGACGAATCACAGCAAACGCAGGACCTAAAAGGGAGTAAGTGGCTGCAATGCTGTCGACACCCGTCTGGGGCGTTGCGATGAGAAATGACGACGACGCAGCGCGCGAAGCTCCGTTACGTCTAAGAGCGACGGCGGTGGGCAACACTCCGCACGAACATAGCGGGAGGGGAATGCCAAACATCGCCGCCTTGACAACCGCGCCAAACCCCGTGCCCGACAGATGACGGCTCATGAGCCTGGGCGACACGAAGGCATGAAGGATGCCGGCAATCAGAAATCCCAACAAAATGTAGGGCGACATTTCGTTGAGCATATTGAAAAGTATGATGAGAATATCTTTCATAGCTGTAATTTTTATTTTATACAAAATTACAACCGCAGAGGAGGAAAAGCGTTACACAATTCCGACAAAATGTTGCATCTGAACCGAAGAGGGATTACACCTTGTCCAACTGCCTATGGGAAAGCCCGGAACCCTTGTATGCCGTGGGGGTTAAGCCGGTAACCTCCTTGAATTGGCGCGACAGATGGGCTACGCTGGAATAGCCCGTAATATGGGCTATTTCGGAAAGGGTTTTGCCGCCGTAATCGATGAGCTCCTTGACATATTCGATCTTCTGCAAGATGTAATAGCGCTCTATCGTCCTGCCCTCGGCGGCTGAAAAAATGCGGCTCAACGCAGTGTAGTCCATCCCGAGGGCTCCAGAAAGATAGACCGACAGTTTCATCGACGTGTTTTCCTGAGTCCGCGCCAGCTTTATGAGCAAACTCTTTATCTGCTCCACCACCTCCTCTTCGCGCGATTTTATTATCTCAAACCCTTCGGCGGCAAGCGCGTCACCAAGCGAACGCATCACGGAGGGATCAAGCTCTCGGGTAACGTCGGCGAACCCGAGCCCAACATCGGAATAGGCTATTCCGAGAGAGTCGAGAGTGTCGCGGACCACTTTGACGCAACGGTCACACACCATGTTTTTTATCCTTACAACCATAATCCTATAACGAGCAAAAAAAAGTGACCAAAACCGGGACCGACATGTCGAGNNCGACCCCATGAAGAATAGAGAGGGGAACCATCCCCTCGCCCGACCATCGGGCAATAACGGGCAGGGAGATGTCGCACGACGAGCATCCAGCCGCCGCAATGGGCGACAAGGGGCTTATGCGCGCAAGCAGCGGGGCACCGACTATGCCCAAAAGCTCCCGAATGACATTNGCCAGCAAAGCCACCACTCCGAGCCGGGCNGCNANCGCCGGGTCGGCAACAAGAGCCTTGAGCTGGGTGATGAGGAGCGACGACAGCGAGTAATAGCCTAACCCGCTACCCACAGCGAGCGCGTCGGCAACCGTGCCCANGCTCCATAGNAGCCCNACCAATGCCGCCGCGACAAGAGTGCCGCCTACGGTGGCTAACGGCAACAACAGCCATTCCCAACGGAAATCACGCCTAAGGGCGTTGAAACTCTCCCCCGCCCCAAATCCAAGCCCCACCTGAGTCATGAGCAGCAGCAAGACCAACGATGAGATTTTTTCCAAGGCAACGAAATCAGGAATTAACCCGAAGTTACCGAAAAAAAGTCCGGAGCCAAAAGCCAAAAGCACATAAACTATATCCTTCATCGCCTGCCGCCAATTCTATTTTTCACAAGCCGATAAACCAGCACAGAGAAGAGGACGCTTCCGGTGACACATGCCACCGCCATCACGGCAGCCCCGACACCGAGCTCGGGCAATGAGCCCATGAGCAGCTTATCGGAACCGATCTCGGCGCCAAACAGGAACAAAAGAACCAAAACCGTGGGCATGGTGCGGCTGCCGACAAGTCTTATGCTCCGGCGGTTACGGAAAATCCTGCCTGCCACAATTCCGGCAATGAAGAGCGACCAAAGTATAATGGTGAACATCAGCTGCAAAACAGTTTATCGCATTCAATAAAAATAACCGCAAAGCAAGTCAGTGAACGACTTCCCTTGCGGTTTAAATTCTTCGCGCCTCTCTTTAGAACGGCAGGTCGTCAGTGGCTCCATTGCCAAGATCGGCAACCGCCGGAGGGGGAGGAACCGCGCCGGGATAATCCTGTACAGGAGCAGCGGCAGCGCGCTCGCCGGCTTTCTCAACTTTCCAGCCGCTGATAGAGGTGAACCAACGTCCATTATATTCACGGCTGTTTATGTCAAAGCTAAGAACAATTTCGTCGCCTACGTTCAGAGGGTATTGATCAGCCTTCGCACCGAAAAGGTCAAAGTGAACTTTTCTCGGATAGGATTCATGAGTTTCAAGAACATACTCACGTTTCTTCCACTCATTACCGGCTTTAGAAGTTCCTGACTGTTCAGGCAAGGCGAGGATAATTTTTCCTTCAATTTCCATTTTATGTATACTGTATTATAATTTTTTATCAAAGATAGACAATCGGGACTGGTTTGCCAAATTTTACTCCATAAATTTTTCTACGACAAACTCTNCTTCAGAAGTCCCGTAGCTGCCGAGGACACTGCTTTTAAGCGGCGTTTCAACAAGCCGACGATATAATTTCTTCACATTTGGATTATCGCCCACCACATGCTCAGCCCGGAAAAAGCAGACACCGCCAACTCCGGGAGCATTGCGCGCCTTCTCCATCAACGAGACGAAATTATCCACGTCAAACACTCCGTCGACAAGCTTATATGGAGCCAGCCCAACAAGCACAGGCACTTCACGACAATGTGAAGTCCAAGTCGACAGGTGGGTTGAAAAGCCGAATGTCTCGTCCCAATACATCTGTGGGATGACAATGTCGTGATTACCGCTTTTGATCCATTGCACGGGGTCTTGCTGAAAACTGTCGTAGGCAGTGGAATTTTTCGTGTCGCCTATATTTTTATATGTCCCAATCGGAGCGCTCCCTATCACCAACCCGGGACGCTTCTTTTTAAGAGCGCCGTAGAGCTGAGCGACAAAGGTGTTGATGTTATTGCGACGCCAGTCGGCTTTCGACATCTTCCCGCCGCTATATTTGCGAAACGATGCGTCATCGGGGAAATTGTCGCCCGGATACCGGGTATAGTCAAGATTGACACCGTCGAAATCGTAGCGGTCGATCAGTTCGGCATAAAGCTTCACAAGATATTTACGCGCTTCGGGATTGGCGGGATCTATATAATAGGCGCCTGAATAGCGCAGGCACCACTCGGGATGACGTTCAATGACATGCCTCACTTTATTGGAGGAATAAGCCGAGGCTTTCTTCTTGTCGCCCANTCGANAGGGCACAATCCATGCGTGGCACTGCATGGAGCNNCGATNNCACTNGTCGATCACAAAACGACACACATCGTANGACAATCCTCGGGAACCATCGCCGGTGATGGAACTCATAGCCGGTTGCAAGGAGCTATCCCACGCCACGTCGCCATTAGCCTGGACTTGAAACAGCACGAGATTGAAGTGGGCTTTCCGGAGCTTATCGAGAATTTCGATCATGGCACGTTTCTGCCGCGCCTCATCATAATTTCCGCACGGCCAGTCGAGCCCGGCGTTGGTAGTGAGCCACACGCCTCGGATTTCGGCATATCCTGAAGCGACGGCGCCTATTAAATATAGCGTAATGAAGAGTATGCGAATAATCATTGGGATGGATAAATCTTCTACGAAAATACACAAAATAGGGTTTNCATTCANAATTTATCGNGGGTTTTAACTCGATATTCATCCTTTTTTATGTAATTTAGCCCCTAAATCAAATTAATTATGTCAGAAGAACTGGACTGGTGGACTTCCCCCACCGAAAGCGAGTCGGGACGCCTTGTGATGGTGTCGGGGCGGAAAGACGTGGAGAAATTCCGATCGTCGGGGAAATATAAAATCAGAGTAGAGATAACATGGAAATATCCCGGCAACGCCGCGGGAATGCCCGACGAGCCTACAGCTACCGTAATGGAGGCAGTGCAGGAGGCTCTTGAAAAAGCGTTCAAAAAAGACCCTGTGGCTGTACTGACGGGAGTTTATACCGGCGACGATGAACGCAATTGGGTGTTTTACACTCTTTCCGTGAATATTTTCGGAAAGAAAATCAACGAGGCTTTGGCTCCGTTTGACCTGCTCCCCATCTCGATATATACTGAAAACGACCCGGAATGGGGCGAATATGACGAAATGCGGGAAGCGTCGGAAATTAATTAGCCTGTCTATAGCTTAAAACAATCAGCCCCCGGGGTATCACTGAACCCGGGGGCTGACATATATGTATCAAATCTAATATTTACACGTATCCCTTGATGATGCCGCGTTTTGAATTGCGGACGAAGAGAATGATTTCATCGCGTTCCTTGGTTGCGGGTAGCTCAGCTTCTATGCGCTCCAACGAATCGGAGATATTGTAGCCCGACAGGTAAAGATAGCGATAGATTTCCTGGATATCGCGAATCTGCTCATTGGTGAAATTGCGACGACGCAGACCGATTGAGTTGACTCCGGCATAGGCGATAGGGTTGCGCGCAGCCTTCACATAAGGCGGGATATCCTTATTGATGAGTGAACCGCCCTGAATCATGACGTGGGGTCCGATGTGACAGAACTGGTGAACAAGAGTGCCACCGCCGATAACGGCGTAGTTATCGACAACCACTTCTCCGGCAAGCTGGGTGGCATTGGACATGATGACATTGTCGCCGACAACGCAGTCATGAGCCACATGGCAATAAGCCATGATGAGGCAGTTACTTCCCACTACAGTCTTCCCCTTGGAGGCAGTTCCACGGTGAACGGTGACACATTCACGGATCGTGGTGTTGTCGCCGATTATGGCAAGAGTGTCTTCGCCACGGAATTTCAGGTCCTGAGGAACAGCGCCGATAACCGCTCCGGGAAATATCACGCAGTTCTTACCGATGCGAGCACCTTCCATAATGGTTACGTTACTGCCTATACGAGTTCCCTCGCCTATCTCCACGTTCTGGTCAATAGTGACAAAGGGGTCGATAACCACATTTGACGCAATCTTTGCGGCAGGGTGAATATATGCTAAAGGCTGTTTCATTTCAAATGGTTTATTTGTTCTTAATAATCTGAGCCATGAATTCACACTCAGTTACAATCTTCTCTCCAACAAAGGCGTAGCCTTTCATCACCGCACATCCGCGACGCAAAGGTGTCATGAACGACACGTGGAAAAGCAGCGTATCGCCGGGAACAACCTTGTTGCGGAACTTCACATTGTCGATTTTCATGAAGTAGGTTGAATATTTTTCAGGTTCCTCAACCTGTCCAAGCACAAGCAGACCGCCGGTCTGAGCCATCGCTTCAATATGGAGCACTCCCGGCATGACTGGCTCCTGGGGGAAGTGACCCTGGAAATAGGGCTCGTTGCCGGTCACGTTCTTAACGCCGACGATATAGTTGCTTCCCTTCTCAATGATTTTGTCGACCATCAAGAACGGATAGCGATGGGGCAGCAATTCCTTAATGCGGTTGATATCCATCAACGGCGCCACATTAGGATTGTAGACGGGCGCCTGCAATTCCTGATGTTTGATCTCTTTGCGGATTTTCTTTGAGAATGCGGTGTTGATGGAGTGTCCGGGGCGTGTTGCGATAATCTTGCCCTTCAGTGGACGGCCTATCAGCGCGATGTCGCCAAGCACGTCAAGAAGTTTGTGGCGCGCCGGCTCGTTGTCGGCAAACAAAGGGAAATCGTTGACATATCCGAATTCCTTCACATTCTTGTGGGGAGCGCCCATGAGGTCGGCTATGCGGTCGAGCTCGCTCTGTTCCATCGGGCTGTCATAGATTACGATCGCATTGTCGAGATCACCGCCCTTTATGAGATTGCCCTTTACGAGAGGCTCGATTTCACGAACGAACACGAAAGTGCGGCTGCTGCCCACTTCCGAGCTGAAATCTTCAAGATGGTCAAGCGACGCATACTGATTTTTCAGCACGGGAGAATCAAACGACACCATCACATCGATGCTGAACTCATCATCGGGAAGAACGATGATTGATGAGCCTGAAGTATCGTCGCGCACTTCGATTTTCTGCTTAACCACATAGTAATCTTTTTCAGCATTCTGCTCGACAACACCAGCCTTGATGATGTTCTCGCAGTATAATTTAGCGCTTCCGTCAAGAATGGGAAGCTCAGGAGCATTCACCTTGATGAGACAGTTGTCAATACCGGCTCCGTAAAGAGCGGCAAGAGCGTGCTCCACCGTGCTGACGCGCACGTCGCCTTTGCTCAATACTGTTCCTCGGTTGGTCGCTGTGACATACTCGGCAAGAGCGTCAATCACCGGCTCACCTTCAAGATCGGTGCGTTGAATCTTATATCCGTGATTTTCGGGAGCGGGGCAAAATTCCGCATCAATCATCAGCCCTGTATGAAGACCTTTGCCATGAACCTTAAACGGTTCCTTTAGTGTCAATTGTTTCATTATGATGGTTTATTTATTTAATTCCTTTTCAATCTTCTTCACTCGGTCAAATAACTTGCCGAGATTTTTAGTGTACACCGCCTGACGGGCGAACTCCCCGGCATTCACTGCAGGATAGCCCATCAAACGGCTTCCCGGCTTGACATCGTTGGGTATTCCCGACTGAGCGCCGATTACAGTGCCGTCGCCCACGTTGATATGGCCGGCAAAACCTACTTGACCGCCAATCATACATCCCGAGCCGATCTTGGTCGAGCCGGCAACGCCGGCTTGCGCTGCGATAACGGTGTTGGCGCCCACTTCACAGTTGTGAGCCACTTGAATCAGATTATCGAGCTTGACACCGTGATGAATGCGGGTCGCCCCCATCATCGCGCGGTCAACGGTGGTGTTAGCGCCTATTTCCACGTTGTCTTCAATTTCAACGATACCCATCTGGGGTATTTTGTTATATTCGCCATTTACGGGAGCAAAGCCAAATCCGTCAGC
>WFMA01000006.1 GCA_009177195.1 Bacteroidales bacterium
CCCGAAGATATTGCCGGCGATCGCGACATAATCCTCGCCATTGAAAAATCACGCGGAGAGATGCCGTCGTCGTTGCCGGGAAAACTGGATGCCATGATAGCCGGACTGGAATGCAAGGAACGGCGCTACAGGAAAAGGCGCGCGACAATCGCCGTTGCCGCCACCGCCGCAATCGTGCTGCTCGCAGGCATAGGCTACATCATCAAAATCACATCCCACAATCCTTATGAGGTGACTGACCCGAAAACAGCCTTCAATGAAACCAGGCGCGCGTTACTGCTCGTTTCCGACGGGCTTAACAGCACTGATGAATTTCTGGAAGAAGCCAATTCCACCCTTTCAGGCATAGGGCTATCCCTGTATGAAACCGAAGAAGACACCGAATTCACTGACGACGAATCAAATCAAGGCGAAATATGAACGCAATAAAGCATATCTTAGCAATCATGGCAATCATCTTTTGCGCATCGGAAACCACAGCGCAAAACCGTGATTTTGAAAAAATTGCCCGTATTCCCAATGTTGAATACGTCTACATCTCAAAGTCCATGCTCAAATCACTGGAACCGCTCGACACCGCCGGCGAATTGAATTTTATCCATTCAACCAAGGATTTGAACAGCATTGAAATATTGTCATGCGACGANCCCGATAATATCNAAGANNTNAACACGATGCTTATCGACGCTTATGAGGACCTCGAACTACTATCCAAAGTCAAGTCGGGGCATAAAAACATAAATATCTACGGAAAACGCCAGGGCGATGGGCTTTCTGAAATATTGGTCATCTCCCCTATGCCTGAAAAAGTAGTGGCGGTTTTCATCAAAGGCTACATGGACGCTGAGACCCTGAAATCTATTGCCGAAATGAAACAATAAGAGAATATCTTAAATTAATAATATAAATTACAATTAAATACTTCAAAAACAGTGAGAGGGCGTCCCGTGACGGAACGCCCTCCTGCTTTTATGGCTCTGCCGGAATCAGTTCATGAAGCGCGGAGCCTCAAAGAACAAGCCAAGCGATATTCCAAAACTCCAATGATTGCCCGGCGAAGTGCAGTAATCGGCATAGGCGGTGAGATGGGCGAACGAAAATGTGTAGACTGCCGACAGCTCTCCGAAAAACTCGGGATCGGCAAACCAATGCCCGTATCTCACACCGACAGTGCCGGTCTCCGGATTGCTTCCCCATGGAACGAGACGCCGCCACGGCATGAATGCATGAAACTCGCCTCGGAACTGTAGCATCGAGCCGAAATTATAAATCGGCTGTACTCCGATAGTCATAAACTGTGGAGCATGAAGATCGGTGATGAAAGAGTTATAGGTNGACGNAGTGGGATGGAATGACGGCGACATGACAAGCGCGCTGCCGTAATCCTTTCCTATCANCCCCGAGGCGGCTACGAANTTNCCTTCAAGCCCNNTAACCCATTTCTTTGACAGATTCCAATAATTTTCATAGTTAAATTCAAATTGGAAAAGCCCTTTGTGCATCTTTTGCTCGAACAGAGGATCATTTTCAGGTAAAAACGAATATGTACCATATACCCCCAAAGCCGTCGCCTTAATATACCTCCCCTTGGTGGCGTAGCGAGTGTTGTTGAGAGTGTTGTACTGATAATTAAGACGCACTTGCCCCGGGGTATAGGTGCCACGGTCACGTTTAAGCGACGACAATTTCATACCGTTGAAAAAACGGTTGCTTATGCGACCAACTCCCAGATCAAACTCCAGTTTGCCGTTACGCCCCATCTCCATTCCGTAGCCGAGACGCCCGAAGAATTCCGATCCGATCACAGCCGTTATATCATCCTCATAAAACATTCGCTCGTTATCATTTGTCTTCTTCCTTGAAATCACTCCCTGAGCTTTATAGTAGCCGGGCAACGCCGTGCGCGACATCATTTTCAAGTTTAGAGCGGCGGCAAGATAACTCTGCCCCACCCACAAATCGAGAGCCGAGCTTATTGAATTAAAGCTAAAGGTATTGTAACCCGCCGACAAGAAAAGCATCGACGTAGTGGACGTGCTGAAATATCCTCCTATACCAAACTTATAGCCGTTCTTCACGCTTGCTTTCATATCAAGAGTGAAAAGCCCGGTGCTGTCATTGACAAAAGCATGTGGCACAAGATTGTTAAGTTTGCCCGGAGTGATGGCTCTATAGTAGGAATTGCGGGCGCTTTCAAGACCGAAGGTGTCGCTTCGCCCCTTGGTGAACAGATATTTTATATAAGCGTTCTGCGCCGGCGACGCTCCGTGAACCTCAACCGAATCAAATTTCACCACCGGGGTCTCGCTGTTAAATTGCGCTCTGCGCGCAGCGACCTCGTCGCCCGATACCCGCGCGGTAACTCTCGATTTTATCGAATCCATCATTTTCTCGGCAGTCTCATAGCCGATCTTCTCTATTTCCCTACATGCGGGAAAGTCAAGCAGTCCGAACATGTGGACCGGAACATCCATTTTTATCCCCCACTCTTCGGGCAACGAATAGTCATTGTTCTGAATAATCATGTCCTCAACCTGCTGCATGATATTGTTCGGATCAGGCTTCTTGTCGGGACCGCTCACATTCACGCCTATCATTATATCAGGGTTGAAATCATCGTGCATCACATCGACAGGGAAATTATCGTATATCCCTCCGTCATAGACCAGCACACCGTCCATCTCGATGGGGCGGAACACAATAGGGAACGACATCGACGCTCTGATAGCGTCAGCAAACGACCCTGATTTGCAAACAATCTTGTGCTTGCTGTAGATATCGGATGTAACGCATCGAAACGGCACGAACAGATTGTCAAAATTGCCTCCGCACTGCGNTGNGTATNTCGCAAATAAATCNATGANCGNAAAGNTCATAGGAAGCGGGTTGATAAGGCTCGTAGGCAATATGCTCTTCGACGGCACACTGTCGCTGAGATTAAGATTAAATTCAGCAAGCTGCGGAGTCGGCTCGGAAATAGCGTAATAATAGACGAGCTCCGGATCAATCTGTCCCGTCGACCAATAGCTGAAATTCTTGGACTCGATAAGCTCCATCATCTGGTCCGGAGTATAGCCGGCTGCGTAAAGACCGCCCACAATAGCGCCCATCGACGTTCCTGCCACATAATCGATAGGTATACCGTGTTCCTCCAGCGCCTTTATAACGCCAATATGGGCTATGCCCTTCGCACCGCCGCCGCTAAGGACGAGCCCCACCCGCTGACGGGCATCGACACCGGAAACACACAACAATAATGCGGCAACCAGCATAAAGCCGCGCCTAATTCTCTCTCTGAGACAAAAAAATCGAGCCATAGGTGTAATAATGTAATGAATGTCACTACAGTATTAACGCCTAAGACTCTAATATGGTTGAGCGCAGGTGGACTTATTCAACAATGGAACTTAACAAGTCCCTCCATCGGAGTTTTTATAATAACTGAAATCGACACGTCGAGAGCGTCGGCAGCCTCGTTAAGGACATTGTGATAGTGATAGGCTATCGAACCCACGAACCCAACCGGAAGGGTGCGATAGTGATCATATTGAGCCACATTCCTTACAAAGAACGACTTGAACTCATTCAGAACAAGACGGTGAATCGCCGGCTCTTCTATATTTTTCAAAAGGAACGGAGTGACCGACGCAAGAAAACGGTTTGCCGCCGGTTCTTTATATACGCGTCGCAAGATAGTGGAGCGTTCGAGATGATATTCATCCATGAATTTGTCACAAAGCTCACGCGGCAGCTGGTTTTTCAATACGTCGCCTATGAGATGTCGACCAAGTACTGCTCCGCTCCCTTCGTCGCCAAGCACATATCCGAGCGGGCTGACGTGATCTTTTATCTCTCTGCCATTGTAATAACATGAATTGGATCCGGTGCCGAGGATACATGCGATCCCCTCTTTCTCTCCGAAAAGCGCCCGAGCGGCGCCAAGCAAGTCGGAATGCGCCTCGATCGTCTCGGCAGGGATATTGTGCCTGATGGCGCGTCGCACATTTCTGCACACCTCGTCGTCAATACATCCCGCCCCATAGAAATACACTTCCGTGATTTGAGGCGCAAGGTCGCCAAGTTGGGATATCAGTTCATCTTCGAGATATTGCGATATCTCCTCTTCAGTCAGCATCAAAGCGTTGAATCCTGAAGTGAAAATCTGTTTCAGAGGCTTCCCTCCGTCAAGCAANCACCACTCTACTTTGGTGCTGCCNCTATCTGCGATTAGTTTCATTTTCCGGTTTTCTTCTTAATTGACCNCAAAATTAATAAAAAACGTCGAATTGCGATGAATTTTTATTTATTTTTTATGCAAAATCTTCATTCCCCTATGTTCAAAACCTTGCCGCCGTCAACTTTTACTCCCTTCAATATTCATGAACCGACAGAACTTTTTACCGACAAATGTCCATTTTAAACCTATTTATAAGGTAGTTGAATATTTTTTTACTTATTTTGCAGGATAATTCTATTTATTATGAAAAAATATCTACTTCTATCTTCATTGGTAGCAATGATGTTGGGGACTTCAAACGCCGCTCAACTCACGCCCGAGCAAGCGCTTGCCCGACTAAATCACGGCAGCCGCGCCAACGCTGCCGAAATGAAACTTGTCTATACCGCTTCGGAAGGTCTCAACAAGCAATTCTATGTCTTCAACATAGGCGCTAACGACGGCTTCACCATCGTTTCAGCCGACGACTGCATAAGCCCGCTGATCGGATATGCCGACAACGGCAGCTTCGATTCCGAAAATATGCCCGAAAATATGAGCGCATGGCTAAAGCAATACCAGCGCCAGATTGAAGCGATGATTTCAGCAGGAGCTACAGCGCAATCCCGTGCAGCCGACACGAAAGCGTCAATCGCTCCATTGGTGACCACCCTGTGGAACCAAAGCTCTCCTTATAATAATGACTGCCCCATGGATGGCGACAAGCGTTCAGTCACCGGCTGTGTGGCGACAGCTATGGCTCAGGTCATGAAATACCATAACTGGCCCGTGAAAGGCACAGGTTCCAATTCCTACACCTGGACCAACTCGGCAGGAACCGAATCAACACTGTCGATGGACTTCTCATCCATCACGTTTGACTGGGCTAATATGACCGATTCTTACTCATCGGCAAGCACCGCTACTCAGAACGCTGCTGTCGCCAANCTGATGGCGGCATGCGGCTACAGCGTCAACATGCACTACACAAGCAATGAAAGCGGGGCGATGTCGCCAATGATTGCCTACGCTCTCACAAANTATTTCAACTACGACGGCAACATCAAGTATCTCCTGCGCGATTATTACGGAATCGAAGAGTGGGAAAACATGATTTACGCCGAGTTAGCCGCAAAACGCCCCGTGGTATATGACGGCGTGACCGGAACTGGTGCAGGACACGAATTCGTGTGCGACGGATATGACAACGGCTATTACCACATCAACTGGGGCTGGGGAGGACTAAGCAACGGCTACTTCAAGCTCACGTTGCTCTCGCCCGAAGTGCAGGGCATCGGGGGTTCCACTTCAGGATATAACTTCAACCAGGGAGCCACTATCGGCATTCAGAAAAACACCTCAAGCTCCGCTCCCGCATTGCCTGAACCTTATGTCACCGCCGATGCGTTTACCATCGTGGATGGCGTGTTCGCTTCAACAGGAAGCCAGAAGTATTTACGGGCAGCGACTATAACATTCGGATCAGGATTCATAAATACCTCAGCCACTTCCATCCTGATGAACTTCGGGCTAAAACTTAAAAACACGACTAACAATGCAGAGAGCTATATACAATGCGCCTACAAGGACGAACAGCTTATTGACCTTCCCTTTGCAATGGGTGGATTGAATTCGTTTCCTGTTCTCGCAACTTCCTTTCCGAAAACAGGCACATATATTGTAACTCCAGCTTATTACGACTTGAAGAAAAACACGTGGAATGACATTCTCGTGCCGATATCCAATCCTGTCATCACCGCAGTATGCGACNCCAAAAGCGTCACTCTAAGCNTNAAGCCGGCTGTCAANATCACNGCAACTGACTTAAAGGTTCTCACACCCNTTTACCTNGGNTCAAAATACAAATTGAGCGCCGATATCAATGTAGAGGATGGTGAATACTATGGCATAATCGTCACGAAACTTTACCAACCCGGAGCCAACACTCCGGTTGCCTCCGACACACTCAGCATCATCGATGCCACGTCAGGAGAAAAACTTGATTTCGAGGGTATCGGAACATTCCAGAGTCTTTCCGTAGAAGTCACTCAACCCACTCAATTTGAGTTGGCTCTCGCTGATAACACCGGCAATCTTATAAGCGACCGCATAAAAGTGACCGTTTCGCCTGCGGTTAAACGAACAACCTACATGGTGAACAACATCAAATTCCCCGAAGCGACCGTCGTAGATGGAATACCCACCATGCCCTGCAACGAGTTTTCCGTTTCGGCGACCGTCATCTGCACCGAAGGCTATATGACCGAGCCGGTAGTGGTCTACATGTTCCCGCGCGTCAGCGGAACCGTAAGCTCATTGAAAGCGTTCATTTCCGANGACCTCTTCCTACAGGCGGGCTCAAGCCAGGAGATAACAATAAAAGGTTCTTATGATGATCCGGGACAGTATTTCCTTGCATTCCGTGTCAGCAACAATGGATGGAGCGACCAGGAAGTCTTCGATCTCTCCATTGCGGCATCAGGAATAGACACTCCTTTCGAAAACGCTGAAATAACAATGACCCCCAATCCGGCATCCGATTTCATCACCGTGACTTCTCCGTCAGAAATCAGCCTCATTGAAGTGTACTCACTGAGCGGAATGCGCATGACGGCAATCAACCCTGCGGCTAATGAAGTTACGGTCGACGTTGCGTCATATCCCGCCGGACATTACATCGTCAGAGTTGTAAACAGCAATGGCATAACCACCAAACGTCTAATCAAAAAATGATGAACGTGAATTATTTCGCAACAATAGCTATAGGAGCGGCGGCACTGTGTGTCGCCGCCTGTAGCACCGCAAAAAGCTCAACGCCGCAGAGCCAACCCGCAGCCGGTCTGCAAATCGTGTCGATGCAGCCAACCGGGAGCGCCCCGGCAGCAGCTCTACCAAAGGCTGTCGTCTACCGCACAAACGGCAATTTCATCAACAACGTCCCCATAACCCTGTCAGCCGACAGGAAAGATATAGTGTCGTTCCCCGCTCCATCCGACATCACGGACAGCTCGCTGCCAGTCGAGCTTGACAACGGGTATCTTCTTGACCGCCGGGGAGTAGGAGCCAACACGGCTTTCACCATCTATACCTACAAAGAGTATTCCGAGTTGAAAAACGCTCCGTCGCTAAAAGAGCTGAAAGAAGCGATAATAGGCGGCGCCGAAGTGGTGGAACTCGTAGTGCTGCCCATGACACTTCCGACTGCCATGGACAACATTTCCGAGTGCAACCGCCTCGTTAAAGAAGGCTTCCCGGGGTGCGAGATAAAATTGCGCCGCCACGCCATTCAACTCAATCCTCAAGAATAGACATGATACTTTTTCCCAACGCTAAAATCAACATCGGTCTATATATCACTTCAAAGCGTCCCGACGGTTACCACAACCTCGAGACGCTATTTTATCCTGTAGGTTGGAGNGATATACTGGAAATAGTTCCAGCTAAAGGGACCGAAACAACCCTGACCGTCACCGGCAACACCGTGGAGTGCCCTCCCGAAAAGAATCTGGTTGTCAAAGCCTATCGTGCATTGAACGAAGCGACACCGCTTCCCCCTGTCGACATCTACCTGCACAAAATCATTCCCGACGGAGCCGGACTCGGAGGAGGAAGCTCCGATGCCGCTTTCACGCTCAAAGGACTCAACGAGCTTTTCGCGCTTGAACTTTCCGACGATGCCCTTGCCGAGATAGCCGCAGGAATAGGCGCCGACTGCCCGTTTTTCATTTATAACCGCCCCATGTTGGCGCATGGAATAGGCAATGAATTCGAGAGTTGCGACATTGACCTCACAGGAAAAACCATTGCCATCGTAAAACCCGAAGAGAGCGTGTCGACCCGCGAGGCTTACAGCGGCGTTGTCCCCGCCCTGCCGGAATATGATCTGTGCCCGGCGCTCCTTGACGACATCACGCAGTGGCGTGAAAAAATAAGCAACGACTTCGAGCGTTCGATTTTTCCGCCACATCCCTCGATAAAAGCCGTCAAGGAAAAGCTCTATGAACTTGGAGCTGAGTATGCGTCGATGAGCGGATCGGGAGCAGCAGTTTATGGAATTTTCAACAATGGCAGTGCTGACAGATTGTCAGAATTGTTGCCAAAACTTTTCCCCGGATGCGCCACATTCTCGAGTGAAATGTGATTGTCCCGATGAAAATGAACGATATAGTCAAAAAGTTGTTATCATTATTGAATAAGGATTCTTAAAACAGCTGATTTTGGCAATATTTTTGCTGTCATTATTCAGCCCTTAATTATGAATAATTAAATTTTCTATATATGAGCAACAAACATAATCAGCAGAATAATCAACCTCAGGAGCCGAAAATCGATATCGAAGACCCCGATGTTGAAGTNAGCGATGTAGCCGACATTGAAGAAGCCGACGTTGAATCAATGAAAGATCTCGCCAATGAGGAGCTCAACAAAATCGACGCTCTCCAGAGCGAGCTTGACGACACCAAGGCTCAATTGGAGAAAGAGAAGAAGGAATACCTCTTTCTGATGGCGGATTTTGACAACTTCCGCAAACGCACCTTAAAGGAAAAGAGCGAAATCATCAAAAACGGAGGAGAAAATGTGCTTAAAGGACTCCTGCCGATTATCGACGATTTCGAACGCTCGCTCCAGGCGATGGACAGCGCCGCTGAAGGCGATGCCGTGAAAGAGGGCGTTGAACTCATCTATAATAAATTGGTGAAATATCTGGAGCAAAACGGAGTGAAAGCTCTCGACACAACTCCCGGAACTGATTTCGACACAGAATTTCATGAAGCCGTGACACTCTTCCCTGCCGCCGACGAATCGCAGAAAGGCAAGGTTATAGACACGGTTCAAAAAGGATATAAACTGCACGACAAAGTATTGCGTCATGCCAAGGTAGTCGTTGGTCAATAAAAAGAACTCACAATGGATAACAAAAGAGATTATTACGAAGTCCTGGGAGTTTCAAAAAACGCGACTCCTGAGGAGTTGAAAAAAGCCTACAGGAAACTGGCTCTTAAATATCACCCCGACAAAAATCCGGGCGACAAGGCTGCCGAGGAGAAGTTCAAAGAAGCAGCCGAAGCTTATGACGTGCTGAACGATCCCGACAAGCGAGCCAAGTACGATCAGTGGGGACATAGCATGGGTCCCAGCGGATTTGGCGGCGGTGGTGCCGGCGGCGGTGGCTTCCACGCAAGCGGAATGTCGATGGAGGATATCTTCAGCCAGTTTGGCGACATATTCGGCGGCGGCAGCTTCGGCGGCGGTTTCCGCCAATATGGCAGCACGTCGGGCGGCACTCGCCGGCGCCGTCAGGCTAAAGGTAGCGATTTGAGAATAAAAGTGAAGATGACGCTAAAGGAGATAGCCGAAGGGGTTACAAAGAAACTGAAGATTCCACGCTACGTCCAGTGTCAGCACTGTAACGGCACAGGAGCCAAGGACGGCACCGCATTCACCACTTGCGCCCGTTGCCACGGGTCGGGAGTGATCGAACAGGTGCAGCAGACTTTCCTCGGTCCGATGTCATCAACCGCAACCTGTCCCGACTGTAACGGCGAAGGAAAAACCATCACTCAGAAATGTACCTACTGCAACGGCGAAGGCATCGTAAAGCAGGAAGAGGTGGTGGAATTCTCAATCCCTGCCGGTGTAGCTGACGGAATGACCCTGTCGCTAAAAGGAAAAGGCAACGCCGCACGCCATGGCGGAGTGAACGGCGACCTGCTCGTTGTCATCGAAGAGGTTCCCGATCCGGAATTGATTCGCGACGGCAACGACCTTATCTACAACCTTATGCTCGATTTCCCGACAGCCGCTCTCGGCGGCTCGGTAGAGATTCCGACGGTCAATGGACGCGCCCGCGTCAAGATTCCGGCAGGAACCCAGCCGGGGAAAGTCCTCCGTTTACGCGGAAAAGGGCTGCCCTCGACCGAAGGCTACGGCACCGGCGACGAGTTGGTAAACATCATGGTCTACGTGCCTGAAAATCTTACCGACAAGGAGAAAGAGACTATCGAATCACTCAAAAATTCGCCCAACATTCAGGCATCCGATTCGGTAAAGAAGCGTATATTCAGCCGCTTGCGCCACATATTTGACTAAACTCAAGCGAGACACTCATAAAAAAGGCATGGAGCCGCAATTCAGCGCTCCATGCCTTTTTTCCTTTACCCGATGGTGACAAAAAAGCGGATGCTCCGTTGCCGGAACATCCGTTCACAAAATTTATGTATGTCTAAACTCCGTCAATCTTTCACAAGATCCTCAGCCTTATCGACCGTAGACCCTATTTTTTCTTTTAGCTTTCCTATCTCTTCCTCAACTTCGCCATAGAGGTTACGAACCGTGCGATTGATTTCACGGCGAATCTTGCGCCCCTTCATAGTGGTGCGCGAATATCGTTCGGCATACATTCCTGTCAGCGCGCCGACAAGAAGTCCGAGTACAAAAGTTTGAGCACTACATTTCATAACTTTCAAATTTTTAGTTGTTTTATAATATAACCGCAGCCAACGCTCAAAAGTTCCCGAGCCGGCGTTTCTTTAACCAATGTTAGCAGTGGCAGCGATTATTTGATTCAAATACAGCTTCTTTAACTATGTCACGCGGCAATTATTTCGTAACTTTGTAAGTTAATTGAAATGCAACTTATGGCAGAAAGAAATATACTCGTAAAAGGAGCACGCGTAAACAATCTTAAAAACATAGACATCGAAATTCCGCGCAACAAGCTGGTGGTGATCACCGGCGTGTCAGGCTCGGGAAAATCATCGCTTGCCTTCGACACTCTCTATGCCGAGGGACAGCGCCGTTATGTGGAAAGCTTGTCGGCATACGCCCGCCAGTTCCTCGGAAAAATGGCAAAACCTGAGGTGGACTTCATCAAGGGGCTCCCCCCGGCAATAGCCATCGAGCAAAAGGTGAGCACGCGCAATCCCCGCTCAACCGTCGGAACCTCAACTGAAATATATGACTATATGCGTCTGCTTTTCGGACGCATCGGCAAAACCTACTCCCCCGTTTCGGGCGAAGAGGTGAAAAAGCACACTATTGAAGACGTGACGGCGATAGCCTCGGCATATCCGGCAGGCACACGCGCCGCAATCGTAAGCCCCATCACGCTCCCTGACGGACGCACATTCGCCCATCAACTGGAAGTTTACCTCAAAGGAGGATATTCGCGCTTAATGAAAGATGGAGAATTCATCGAAATAGAAGAACTTATCGCCAATCCGAAACTGCCCAAAACAGCCAAAGGCTATGACCTCCTCATTGACCGTCTTTCCCTACAGCCCGAAGGCGACGAGCTGAGCCGTCTTGCCGACTCGGCTGAAACGGCGTTCTTCGAGGGGATGGGACACTTGAGTGTCATCGTGTGGGACGAGGATCGCAACATGCGCCGTCATGACTTTTCAAAACGCTTTGAGGCTGACGGCATCACATTCCGCGAGCCGAGCGACCTGATGTTCAACTTCAACAATCCCTATGGCGCCTGCAAGCGTTGCGAAGGCTTCGGCAGGGTTATAGGGCTTGACCCCGACCTCATCGTCCCCGACAAGACCCGCTCCGTCTATGACGATGCTGTGGTGTGCTGGCGCGGCGACAAAATGAGCGAATGGAAACAGGAGCTCATTCACCTGGCTCCTTCGCTGGGCTTCCCCGTCCATCGCCCCTATTGCGATCTCACCGAACAAGAGCTCGATATCCTTTGGCACGGAAAAGGCAGGTTCAAGGGCATCGACGGCTTCTTCAAAATGGTCGAGTCCAATCAGTATAAAATCCAGTACCGGGTGATGCTTGCGCGTTACCGGGGCAAGACTACATGTCCCGATTGCCGTGGCAGCCGACTTCAACCCGATGCCTCCTACGTGAAAATCGCAGGCAAAACCATTACCGACCTTGTAAAAATGCCGGTCGGCGATCTGCGCGAATGGTTCAAGAATCTGGAAATAAGCGAGACCGACGCAAAGATAGCGTCGCGCCTTCTCGTTGAGATCAACAACCGCATAGGCTTCCTTTGCGACGTGGGGCTGGGTTACCTCACCCTCGACCGCCTGTCGTCATCACTGTCGGGAGGCGAAAGCCAGCGCATCAACCTCGCCACCTCGCTCGGCAGCAGCCTGGTGGGCTCGTTGTATATTCTTGACGAACCGAGCATTGGGCTTCATTCGCGCGACACTCACAAACTCATCGAAGTTCTCCGAAAGTTGCAATGCCTCGGAAACACCGTTGTCGTTGTCGAACACGATGAAGAAATCATGAACGCCTGTGACTATCTCATCGACGTGGGTCCCGACGCAGGCAGACACGGCGGCGAGATAATCTATCAAGGCGACGTAGCCCATCTCAAGACAGCGACCGACTCCTACACCGTAAAATATCTTAACCACGAATTGGAGATTCCGGTGCCTTCACGCCGACGCAAATGGCGCGACTACATTGAAGTGAAAGGCGCCCGCGAGCATAATCTTAAAAATATCGATGTCAAGTTCCCGCTTGGAGTGATGACCGTGGTCACGGGAGTGAGCGGTTCGGGAAAATCAACACTTGTGCGCGATATTCTTTACCGCGCCATGCTCCGACATTTAGGCGAGCCGGGCGACGCGCCGGGACTTCACAAATCGCTTGGCGGCGATCTGAAAAGAATCTCGGCAATCGAATTTGTCGACCAAAATCCCATCGGCAAGTCCTCGCGAAGCAACGCCGCCACCTATCTGAAAGCATTCGATGAAATCCGCAAACTGTTTGCCGATCAGCCCGCAGCAAAGCAAATGGGCTTCCCCGCCGGACATTTCTCGTTCAACTCCGAGGGCGGACGCTGCGAGGAATGCAAGNGCGAGGGAACGATCACTANCGAAATGCAGTTCATGNCNGACATCGTGATTCCTTGCGAATCATGCCATGGCGAACGCTACAAGCAGGAAGTGCTCGACATAAAATATCGCGGGGTCAACATCAACGACGTTCTCAACATGACTGTCAACCAGGCTATTGAGTTCTTCAACGCTTCAGCCGGCAGCCAGGAAAAGAAGATTGTGCGACGGCTTCAGCCGCTTAAAGATGTGGGGCTCGGCTACATAAAACTCGGTCAATCATCGTCGACGCTTTCCGGAGGAGAGAATCAGCGTGTCAAACTCGCTTATTTCCTCGCTATGGAAAAACCTGAGCCCACCATGTTCATTTTCGACGAGCCGACAACAGGACTCCACTTCAACGACATAAACAAGTTGATGGAATCATTCAACCGCCTGATTGAACTGGGGCACACCGTTGTCATTATCGAGCACAACATGGACGTGATAAAATGCGCCGACCATGTAATCGACATCGGTCCCGAGGGCGGAGAGGCAGGAGGAACACTTGTGGCTACCGGAACGCCCGAAGAGATAGTTGCCGCCGGCAAAGGTTACACATCCGCCTATCTTGCCGAAAAGTTAAAATAAGCCCCTTTGACGGGTTCAAAAAACATCCACCGATAAAGCGATGATGTTCAAAATCAGCTTTATCGGTGGATGTTTTTTTGACTTCTGTTTATTCTATCTTTTGAAGAACTTGTAGACCTTTCTAATCTGTTTCACCGTCGACATGGCGAGGAGAGCATAGTCAAGCACCGAAAAGCCGGCAAAGACTTTCTGCAACAATCCGCTGCCTGGCAAAGTCAACCGACCTTTCATGTCGCTGAAGCGCGTCATGCTGTTGGCAAGCCGCTCGCGCTCCATCTCCATCCTCACGTGGTTGATAGCTCGCTGATAACGAAGATCAGCAAGGGTGTAACCCTTCCACTTCTCAAGCCCGTCATCGGGCACNATAACCGGATGCTTCTCTTTCATNACTGCTTTNCNTCATTTTGAGTTAAATATTCAGGCGGGGGAGCAAGAAAAAGCCTTGTCATAAACCGGCATATCGGATTGATGAACAATGTGTTGCGAAATATAATCGCCACCACTCCGCCTATCACATAAACGCCGCCCATTATCAAGAAGCTCCACATCAGCGGAATCACTTGAGCCAGCAGAAACACCAAGGCGAGCGATATGAAAAAGAAAGCTATAACAGCCAGTACCGCCAACACCCCGGCAAGCGCAGCATGCCCGAAAAGCACCGTGCCTTTTTCGATCGAGAGAAGCTTGAGATTCTCAAGATAGAGCTTCCCCCATGTCTTCATGTTTGAAATCGAAGACCGCAAGTCATCATTCTGTCCACCCATCTATATAAAAATATATGGTGACGCAGGCTTGCTTTTTCAGCAAGCCTGCGCAGGTTTTACCAATTATTTTATTCTTCATCAAGTTCCTTGGTGAGACGAGCTACGAGCGCGTCAACATCCTTTTCGGAACAAACGACTCCGTTCTTACGCAGTATTCCGCAGATACGCTCGCGCAATTCCTCACCCTTCTCAGGGGCGAAAAGAACCGCCGCCGCAGCGCCTACAAGCGCACCGCCTAAGAAAGCGGACACCAATCCTAATGTATCATTCATGTTGATTGATTCTTTTTAAATTAATATCAGTCGACTTAAGCCTCAAGAGATTCAGTGATCTCGTCTACGATTTCCTCAACCTTGCTGTTTTTCAACTGGGGGAAATTCTCTTTTACGAGTTTCACGAGCTTTGCGCGAGTCTTCTCGCCCTTTTCAGGAGCTAAAAGCAATCCGACAGCAGCGCCTGCTACAGCGCCTCCTACTACTGATAATACTATGTGTAACGGTTTCATCTTGTATAGTTTTTAATGTTAATATTTCGTTCTAATATATGTATAACGCTTTAAAAGCGAAAAAGTAGGATGAAAGGTTGATTTTTTCTTTCAGCGCCCTTACGGATGGACAAATGCCTTTTGCCGCTACGCTCTTTTTCAAAGAACTCCGACAAATATCCCTCACTTTACAAAGATAGCATTTTAACACGAACTATCAAATTCCACAGGTACGAAAATCAGAACAATTATGGCGCCTTGTCCGGGCGAAGAGCGCATGATTTTGCCATCTCGCAGAAAATGCGTATATTTGAGCATTAAATTGCATATACTATGTCATACAAATATATTCACGCATGGCTGACGCTGTTAGCCGCCATGCTGTTTGTTGCTCAGCCGGCATCGGCAATCACTCTAAACGAAGCAANNGAAATGTNTCTTGCNGGAGATTTCGAAGGCGCGCTTCCNGTGTTTCTTGAAGAAATAAAGAAAAAACCAAAAGATGCNTCGNTCNATCAANGGCTCGGGGTGTGCCTAATGCAAGCGGGCAGAACCGAGGAAGCTATTCCGAAACTGAAATTTGCCCNGTCAAAAGGCGTGGCTGAAGCTTCACGCTATCTTGCCGAAATAGCATTCCACGAATATGACTTCGAGGGCGCTGAAAATTACATTGACCAATATGAAACGGCACTTAAACGGGCGAAAAAATCGATGCCCGCTGAAATTTCCGACCTTCGCCGACGGGTGCTCCTTGCTGAAAACATGCTTGAACGTGTCGAAAAGATAGTTATAATCGACAGCGTGGCTGTGGACCGCGACGAGTTCTTCAAAGCCTACCGGCTATCACCCGGAAGCGGCTCGATAAGCTCCCCCGAAATTCTGCCTGACGGATTCGAGCACGCCGACCCTACGGCAGTGGCGATGCCCGAAACCCAAACCGTGATGTTTTGGGCGGCTCCGGGCGATGATGACGAATACCGCATCATGGAATCCAACAAGCTATTTGACGGCTCATGGGAAAAACCGACAGCGCTCGACGAGACAATCAACATCGACGGCGACAACAACTTCCCATTTCTGATGGCTGACGGGGTTACCCTCTATTATGCCAACAACGGCGAGGGCTCGATTGGAGGATATGACATCTTCATCTCGCGAAAAGAGGACAACAGCTACCTCCAGCCCCAGAACATAGGAATGCCCTACAACTCCCCCTACGACGACTACCTCCTTGCCATCGACGAAATCACCGGAGTAGGATGGTGGGCGACCGATCGAAACGGAATGGAGGATTCAATCACCATCTACAAGTTCATCCCCTCCGATTTGCGTCAGAACTACAGTTCCGACGACGATGACCTCACCGACAAGGCTCGCATCACCGACTACCGTTCCACTTGGGAAAGCGGCAAAAACTATTCCGACATCCTGAAGAAAATCGACAAGATAAAGCTTGACAAAAGCGTCGAGCAGCCCGAGTTTGCGTTTGCACTCCCGGGAGGAAGAGTCTATACACGCCTCAGCGATTTCCGCTCGTCGAGAGCGAGAGCCCTCATGGAGGAATATCTTGCCGCCGAGAAAGAACTGAAGGCTAACGAAGCGACACTCGCAAAGCTAAGGCAAAAATACCGCAACGGCGACCGCTCGTCGACCGGAGCCATCAAAAGCCTTGAAAACCAAATCGACAATGACCGAAAGGCGTTAAAGGCGAAAGCCAACGCCGTTATTTCACAGGAAAACTAATATAATCACACATCATTTTATTCTTGCAATGACTACTTTTTTAATTGCTTTAGCGGTCCTCATCGCAGGCTACTTTGTCTACGGACTGCTTGTTGAACGCGTCATCGGATGCACTTCGAAGCGCGAAATGCCATGCTATACCAAACAGGACGGCATCGACTACATGCCGCTGCCGACATGGAAAGTATTTCTAATCCAGTTCCTTAACATAGCCGGGCTGGGACCCATCTTCGGTGCCATAATGGGCATCANGTTCGGTCNCGCAGCCTTCCTTTGGATTGNGCTCGGCACCATCTTTGCCGGAGCCGTCCACGACTTCCTCTCGGGAGTGATTTCCATAAGAATGGGCGGAGCTTCCCTCCCCGAGATTGTCGGCTCGCAGCTCGGCAACGGAGTGAAGCAGATCATGAGAGGGTTCTCGCTGATGCTCATGATACTCGTCGGAGCGGTGTTCGTCCTCACTCCCGCAGGATTGATAGCCGGCATGACCCCTGACTGGATGGACGTGACCTTCTGGGTGGCTGTCATCTTCGTTTACTACATCCTCGCCACTCTCCTTCCCATCGACAAATTGATCGGCAATCTCTATCCCGTGTTTGGCTTCGCGCTGCTTTTCATGGCGGCAGGAATCATGGGAGTGCTGATATTCTCTGACGTGACTATCCCCGACGGTATCACACAAGGGCTGTATAACCGCAGCGCCAATGCCGCCGACATGCCGCTGTTCCCCATGATGTTCGTCTCCATCGCTTGCGGCGCGATTTCAGGTTTCCATGCCACTCAGTCGCCAATGATGGCGCGATGCCTTAAAAACGAGAAACTCGCCCGTCCCGTGTTCTACGGAGCCATGGTGACCGAGGGCATCGTAGCCCTTATATGGGCGGCTGCCGCAATCGCCTTCACCGGAGGATACGAAAACCTTTCGGGCTATCTCTCGGAACATGGCGGAACAGGCGGACTCGTCCATGACATCTCCATCGCCTGGCTCGGCACTCTCGGAGGCGCGTTGGCAATTCTCGGAGTGATCGCAGCGCCCATCACCAGCGGCGACACTGCATTGAGAAGCGCCCGCCTCATCGCAGCCGATTTCATGAACATGGAGCAGAAAACGATCATGCGCCGACTCGCAGTGTCGATTCCCATCTTCGTGCTCACCTTCGTCATCATGCAGATTGACTTTGACATCCTTTGGCGCTATTTCGCATGGTGCAACCAGACTCTTGCCGTGTTCACCCTTTGGGCATGCACTGTCTATCTCGCCAATCGCGGACTCGCCTACTGGATAACGATGCTCCCCGCAATGTTCATGACCTGCGTTTGCACGACCTACATTCTGTTTGCCCCTGAAGGATTCAGCGTCGATTACAACATCTCGGTTGCCGTAGGACTCATTGTGACCGCCGTCGCCGCCGGATGGTTCATGAAAAAAGTTGCCTTCGCCCCGAAAATGTCAGTAATTGAAGATTGACTCCATGATTGACCTGCTGCAGATATCATCAGAAACCGACCGATACAACTTCCACAGCCACACCCAGTATTGCGACGGACGCGTCCCGATGGAGTCCATGATCATTGCTGCGATAAATGAAGGATTCCTCCACTGGGGTTTCTCGCCCCATTCCCCCATTCCCGTCGACTCGCCATGCAACATGAAGAAAGTCGACGTCGAGAGCTATCTGGCGGAAATCGACCGGCTGCGGATGACATATGGCGACCGCATAAAAATATATGCGGGGATGGAGATCGACTATCTCGACAGCGAGTGGGGACCCCACATAGAATATTTCAAGAGCATTCCTCTTGACTACCGGATCGGATCGGTCCATTTCATTCCCGGAGGAGAAAACTTCGTCGATGTCGACGGCAGTCCCGAGTCGTTCGTCAAGAAGATGGACAGGTATTTTGACAACGACATTCGCCGTGTGGTCAACGCCTACTACGACAGCCTGTGCGAAATGATTCAATCAGGAGGGTTTGACATCGTCGGGCACCTTGACAAGATAGGGCACAATGCGTCATGCTTCTCCCAGGGCATAGAAGATGAACCGTGGTACACGAACCGAGTCAACGAAGCCATCGACCTCGTGATTGAAAAAGGGCTCATTGCCGAGCTGAACACGAAAGCATGGCACACCGCCTTGCGGGTATTCCCGAAAGAGCGCTTCATCCCGCGCCTTGTCAAGGGCGGAGTGCCGCTTGTAGTGAGCAGCGACGCACATTACCCCGACAGGGTTAATGCGGGTCGTCCCGAAGGGATAGCCCTAATCAACGTCATAAAATCCAACCAACCCATTCACTCAATCCAGTTATAACCAATGCCAGTAAGAGTCCCTGTTTCATTGCCAGCAGTAGAAACATTGCGCGAGGAGAACATCTTCGTCATCGACGAGCAAAGAGCGTCATCCCAGGATATACGCCCGCTGCGCATAGGCATTCTCAATCTCATGCCGCTCAAAATCATGACCGAGACCGNCCNGTTGAGGCTCATATCCAACACCCCNCTCCAAGNCGNGCTCGANCTCATCGACACCTCCTCCCACGTGTCGCGCAACACTCCCCGGGAGCATATCGAAGAGTTCTACAAGACCTTCGACGATATAAAGAACCGCAATTACGACGGCTTCATCATCACCGGGGCTCCGGTGGAAAAGGTGAAATTTGAGGAGGTCGACTACTGGACCGAGCTCCAGGAGATATTTGACTGGGCGCGGACCCACGTCACCTCCACATTATATATATGTTGGGCGGCGTTCGCCGGGCTCTATCATCACTACGGCATTGACAAGATTGTGCTCGACAAAAAGATATCGGGAGTGTTCCCCCATCGCATCACCGACAGCAAAAACCCCATTTTCCGAGGTTTTGACGACGAATTCTTTGTGCCCCACAGCCGTTTCAGCGCTGTCGCCAAGGAGGAAATTGAAAAGGTTCCCGGACTCAAGATCTTGTCGGAAAGCCCCGAAAGCGGAGTCTACATGGTGATGGCTCGCAACGGAAGGGAGTTTTTCATAACGGGACACTCCGAATACTCCCCCGGCACGCTCGATTTCGAATACCACCGCGACCTCGAAAAGGGGATGAATCCCGAAATCCCCGCCCACTATTACCGCAACGACGACCCCCAGCAAGGACCGGTGGTGCGTTGGCGCAGCCATGCCAATCTTCTTTTCAGCAATTGGCTCAATTATTTCGTATATCAGGAGACCCCCTACGATATCCGTCAGATTCATTCCTGAATCATGATAACCCCATTGCGTCAAAGGAGGATAATCAACGGTCTAAGGCGCAAAAAAATTTGGTTTATGTTTAATAACATAGTAATTTTGCAGTCGAAATTGAAATAAGTTATGNANAACATCAGAAATATANCNATTATCGNTCACGTCGACCACGGCAAAACCACTCTTGTCGACAAAANGTNGCTTGCCNGAAATTTGTTCCGAGAGAATCAGAACACCGGNGAATTGATCCTTGACAATAACGATCTTGAGCGAGAACGCGGCATAACTATCCTTTCAAAAAACGTATCCATCAATTACAACGGATACAAAATCAACATCATCGACACCCCGGGACACGCCGACTTCGGCGGCGAGGTGGAGCGCGTGCTCAACATGGCTGACGGATGCCTCCTGCTCGTCGACGCATTTGAAGGTCCCATGCCTCAAACGCGCTTCGTGCTCCAAAAGGCTATCCAGATGGGGCTTAAACCCGTGGTGGTAGTCAACAAAGTCGACAAGCCCAATTGCCGCCCCGACGAGGTGCAGGAGATGGTTTTTGACCTCATGTTCAATCTTGACGCCACCGAGGATCAGCTCGACTTCCCCACCATCTACGGCTCAGCCAAGCAAGGATGGATGTCGACCGACTGGCACAACCCCACCGACAACATCAACGCCGTCCTTGACGCGATTATCAAGTACATCCCCGCGCCCCAGACTCTTGAGGGCGACGCGCAGATGCTCATCACCTCGCTCGACTACTCCAACTACGTGGGTCGTATCGCTGTGGGACGCGTTCACCGCGGCACCCTCCGCGAAGGCATGGAGATAGCCCTTTGCAAGAAGGACGGAACCATTTCACGCCAGCGCATCAAAGAGCTTCACACATTCGAAGGCATGGGACGCAAAAAAGTGTCGGAAGTAAGCTCAGGCGACATCTGCGCTCTCGTCGGAATCGAAGGCTTTGAAATCGGCGACACGGTTGCCGACATCAATAACCCCGAGGCTCTTCCGCGCATAGCCATCGACGAACCGACAATGTCGATGACATTCACCATCAACGACTCCCCGTTCTTCGGCCGCGACGGCAAATTCGTGACATCGCGCCACATCGCCGACCGCCTTGCCAAAGAACTCGACAAGAACCTCGCGCTGAGAGTCACCAAAGCCGACCATGAAGACGTGTGGACCGTCTACGGCCGTGGCGTGCTTCACTTGTCGGTGCTCATCGAGACCATGCGACGCGAAGGCTACGAGCTNCAGGTGGGACAACCTCAGGTTATCATCAAGGANATCGACGGCGTGAAATGCGAGCCGGTGGAATTGCTCACCATCAACGTGCCCGAGGAATATTCAAGCAAAATCATCGACATGGTGACCCGCCGCAAAGGCGAAATGGTGTCAATGACCACTCAGAACGACCGCATCCACATCGAGTTCCACATCCCCTCGCGAGGAATCATCGGACTCCGCAACAACGTGCTCACGGGGTCGGCAGGAGAGGCGATCATGGCTCACCGCTTCCTCGAATACCAACCCTGGAAAGGGGAAATCGAGCGCCGCACCAACGGCTCGCTCATCGCAATGGAGGCAGGCACCGCCTATGCCTACGCTATCGACAAACTTCAGGACCGCGGCAAGTTCTTTATCTTCCCCCAGGAAGAGGTCTACGCCGGACAGGTTGTAGGCGAGAACGCCAAGGACAACGATATCGTGGTCAATGTCACCAAGTCGAAGAAGCTCACCAACATGCGCGCTTCAGGAGCCGACGACAAGGCACGCATCATCCNNCCCGTAGTGTTCAGCCTCNAAGAAGCGNTCGANTACATAAAGNAGGACGAGTATGTGGAAGTGACACCCCACCATCTACGTTTGCGCAAAATCATCCTCGATGAAATCGAACGCAAACGCGCCAACAAAGCTTAAGTAAATAATATCACGAAAAACCTCAACGATTATAATATAAATAATATATGTATAGGACCAAAACATGCGGAGAACTCCGCCTCAGTGACGCCGGCAGCCAAGTGACTATCGCCGGATGGGTTCAACGCACCCGTAAGATGGGTGGCATGACATTTGTGGATGTCCGTGACCGCTACGGCATCACTCAAGTTGTTTTCAACAATGAGACCGACGCGGCGCTCTGCGAAGCCGCCAATCATCTTGGTCGCGAATACGTAGTACAGATATCGGGAACCGTTGCCGAGCGTTCCAACAAGAACCCCAACATTCCCACAGGCGATATCGAGATAATCGCTGAAAAGCTCAATGTGCTCAACGCTTCGGAAGTCCCCCCGTTCACCATCGAAGAGGACACCGACGGCGGCGACGACCTGCGCATGAAATACCGCTACCTCGACTTGCGGCGCGCCAACGTGAGAAAAAATCTCGAACTGCGCCACAAGATGACGATGGAGGTACGCCGCTATCTCGACTCGAAAGGATTCCTTGAAATAGAGACCCCCATGCTCGTGGGCTCCACCCCCGAAGGCGCGCGTGACTTCGTGGTGCCCTCGCGCATGAATCCCGGACAGTTCTACGCTCTCCCCCAGTCGCCGCAAACCCTCAAACAGCTGCTGATGGTTTCGGGCATGGACCGCTATTTCCAGATCGTGAAGTGCTTCCGCGACGAAGACCTTCGCGCCGACCGCCAGCCCGAGTTCACCCAGATCGACTGCGAAATGAGCTTCGTCGAGCAGGACGACATCATCAACCTTTTCGAGGGGATGGCTAAGCATCTTTTCAAAGAGCTGCGCGGCGTCGAGCTCACCGAGCCGTTCATCAGAATGCCCTGGGCGGATGCGATGAAATATTATGGAAGCGACAAGCCCGACCTCCGTTTCGGCATGAAATTCGTGGAACTAATGGACATAATGAAGGGACACGGATTCGGCGTGTTTGACAACGCCGCCTACATCGGCGGCATCTGCGCTCCCGGAGCAGCAACCTACACCCGCAAGCAGCTCGACCAGCTCACTGAATACGTAAAACGCCCGCAAATCGGAGCCAAGGGCATGGTCTACGCCCGCGTAGAAGCCGACGGCACCGTCAAGTCGAGCGTCGACAAGTTCTATTCCCAGGAAGTCCTTCAGCAAATGAAGCAGGCTTTCAACGCCAACCCCGGCGACCTTATCCTCATCCTGTCAGGCGACGACGCCATGAAGACCCGCAAGCAGCTTTGCGAACTGCGCCTTGAAATGGGACGCCAGCTCGGTCTTCGCGACAAGAACAAATTCGCTTGCCTGTGGGTTGTGGACTTCCCCATGTTTGAATGGAGCGAGGAGGAGCAGCGCCTCATGGCTATGCACCACCCCTTCACCCATCCCAAGGACGAGGACATTCCCTTGCTCGACACCAATCCCGAGGCTGTCCGCGCCGATGCCTACGACATGGTCATCAACGGCGTTGAAGTGGGCGGCGGCTCAATCCGTATCCACGACAGCAATCTCCAGGCTAAGATGTTTGAGATTCTCGGATTCACGCCCGAACGCGCCCAGGAGCAATTCGGCTTCCTGATGAACGCGTTCAAATTTGGCGCGCCCCCTCACGGCGGACTTGCCTACGGTCTTGACCGCTGGGTATCCCTCTTCGCCGGACTCGACAGCATCCGCGACTGCATCGCGTTCCCGAAAAACAATTCGGGACGAGACGTGATGC
>WFMA01000170.1 GCA_009177195.1 Bacteroidales bacterium
ATATAAACACAAAAATACGCAATAATTTCGGGATTATCGCCGCTCGGCTGAAAAATAATTTTGCCCCAGGTTGCTCCGTGGGGTTATGATTGGCGAGAGGGGGGATTTATCAGCGCGCTTTGCAGGTTTTGGGAGAATGCGCTAAATTTGAGCCGTCAAATTTAAGCCGGATTGAATTATGGAGGAATTGCTGGATTTTGATGTCGTTTTGCTGTGTGGCATTTCGGGTTCGGGGAAGACTACTCTTGCCAGGCAACTTGCTGAGCGCGGATTCGTTCATTTGTCGCTTGACGGCATAATGTGGGACGAGTTTGGCGATTTCGCGCCTGACGAGTTTCTGAAATATCGCAGCCGGGCAGAGAGCATTTTGACCGACCGATTGCGCCGGTCTGTCAGCTCGGGACAGAGGGCGGTGGTCGACGCCACTTTGTGCAAGCGAGCCAAGCGTGACGATTACCGGCGGTTGCTTTCGGAGCTGGGGGTGAGTTATCGGCTGGTCTATTGCAGTGCCGATGCCGCCACTTTGCGAGCTCGTCTTCGTCGGCGTAACGCTTCGCCGGGTCGCGAGGCTGCGTTGGTGACCGATGAAATGCTTGATCACTTCCTTGCCGGATTTGAACCGCCTGCAAGCGATGAACCCCACTTGTTGCTACCAGCCGCCTCCGAGCGCCTTGTATAGGCGGATGATTACAAGATGCTTGTCGCGCATGGCGTTGCTTAAACTTATGCGGGCGTCAAAGTAGCTTCGTTGTGCGTCGAGCAGTTCAAGATAGCTTATGACACCGTTGATATATTGCAGTTGAGCCAGTTCAAGATTGGTTCTTGCCGAGGTTTCGAGCCGCAGGGTGGAGCCGAATATTTCATTCATTTTGCTATAATCCACAATGGCGTTGCGCACTTCCTTGAATGCGTTCAATACGCATTTTTCATAGTTTTCCCTGGCTTGTTCGTAGGCTGCTTGCTGAGCGCGGTAGGCGCTTTGTCGCCCTCCCATATCAAAGATGGGACCGAGCAGCGACCCTCCGAGAAATGAGTAGGGCGATTTCAGAAAGTCGCCAAGTTCGTCGCTTTCAAGCCCTCCCTTCCCGGTGAGGGCGAGTCGCGGAAAGCGGTTGGTGTAGGCAATTCCCACAGCAGCATTTGCTGCGATGAGGTTTTGCTCGGCGCTGCGTATGTCGGGACGTCGTTCCAGCAACATGGACGGGATACCCACGGGGAGACTGTCGGGGAGCTCAGGATTGGTGAGGGTCATCACGCGGTCGACGGTGGTAGTGTATTCGCCGAGGAGGAATGAGATCTCATTTTCCATCATGGCGATGTTGCGCTCAAGGACCGGAACGCGGGTCGCTGTGCGCGCAAGTTCCACTTGAGCCTGCTGATAGGCGCTTTCCGAAGTTAGACCGCCTTCAAATCTCAGTTTGGCGAGTCTCACGCTCTCTTTTCGGGCATGAAGTGTCTGCTTTACGATACGCAGCTCATTGTCGAGCGCCACAAGTTCAAAATAGGATTGCGCTACCTGGGCGACGAGGCTCACTGTCAACGCTCTTTTGCTGTTGACGCTTTCAAGCAGCAAGGCTCCTCCGCGCTCATTAGCCCAGCGGAGATTTCCCCACAGGTCGATTTCCCATGACAATGACGCTTTTAAGCCAAATTCCGGAGCACCCGAAAATGAATTGCCACCATAGTTGGTCGTTTCACGCTGTCCGTAAGCCTCGGCGTTGACGACCGGAAACAGCGCCGCTTTGTCGATGCGTTTGCGTGCGGCAAGCTCCGCGATGCGCGCGTCGGCAATTTTCAGATCCTTATTGTTTTCAACAGCCCGGCGGATGAGCGCCTGCAGGGTGGTGTCGGGAAACACTTCCCACCATTTCATGTCGCCGATAGAAAAGGTGTCGCTCCCCGTTATCAGTCCGAATGATTCAGGGGTTGCCACGTCGGGACGGGTATATTTATGTCCAAGTTTGCATGAGCTTATCAGCAGGAGCAGCGCGGGCAAGATGGCGAATACTTTTTTCATAGATTGAAATTGGTTGTGTTGCGGTTGTTGAAACGTGCTTTAAACCGGTAGATAAGCACGAAGAAGAACGGAACAAGGATGATGCCTGCCGCTACTGCGAAAATCATTCCTGTGAATACGCCTGTGCCGATGGCGCGTCGGCTTGCCGATCCGGGACCCGACGCAATCACCATGGGCAGCATGCCCAGAATGAAGGCGAGCGATGTCATCAGGATGGGGCGGAAGCGCAGCCTTACGGCATATAGTGCCGCCGTCAATGCGTCGACACCTTTGTCGACTTTTTCCTTGGCGAATTCTACGATGAGGATGGCATTTTTTGCCGCCATACCCATTAGCATCACTAATCCTATCTGGAAATAGACATCGTTTTGAAGCCCGAAAATCCATTGTCCCAGGTAGGCGCCGAAAACGGCTACCGGTAGCGACAGCAGGACGGCTACCGGCACTGTCCAGCTTTCATATAACGCAGCGAGGAAAAGGAAGACAAACAGGAATACCAGCGCGAGCACCATTCCGTTTTTGCCTCCTGCCGCTTTTTCCTGAAACGAGAGTCCGCTCCACTCGACGCCGATATTGTCGGGCATGTGCTCGGCGGCTATTTTTTCGATGGCGTTCATTGCGTCACCGCTACTGTAGCCTTTTGCGGCTTCGCCCCTTATCACAGCGCTGCTGAACATATTGAAATGCTTTATATTGCCGGGACCGGTAGTATAGTTGGTGTAGCCCAGGGCGGTGAGTGGGATCATTGAGTTATCGGCGCTGCGCACATAGAACATGTTGATGTTGTCACGGCGCTCGCGGTAATTGGATTCAGCCTGGATATAGACGCGGTAGATGCGGTTGAACATATTGAAATCGTTGACGTAGACGGAGCCTGTGTAGGCTTTCATCGTGGAAAAGACATCGGAAAGAGGAACTCCCGAGAACAGCACTTTGTCGCGGTTCACGTCGAAATAGAGTTGAGGAATGTCGCTTTGCAGCGTTGACGACAGTCCGGTTATTTCCTTGCATTGCGCGGCGTATGCCATCAGAGTGTCGGCGGCTGCCTGAAGGTCGTTGAGCGTCGCTTCGCCACGCGCCTCAAGTTGCATTTCAAAGCCGCTCGACGAGCCGAGCCCGGGGATGACCGGCGGGCGTGATATATAGACTTTGCATTCCGGATATTCGGCGAGGTCCTTCTTCACGATAGCCATGATTTCTGAAACGGTTTCGTCGCGTTCTTCCCACGGCTTCAGAATCACCGTGAGCAAGCTGCGGTCCTGACTGCTCCCTATCTGGTTGCTGCTTCCTGTAACGCTTTGCGCGTATTCGACCGCCGGATTCGCCATCAGGTATTCGACCGCCCGCTGCGTCACTTCGCGGGTGCGTTCGAGCGTGGCGCCTTTCGGCAGTTCGAGCTCGATGGTGAAATAGCCTTGGTCTTCGACCGGCAGGAAGCTCGACGGCATGAATCTGCTTATCACGAATATCAATGCGATTATGCCGAAGAATGCTCCTATAACGGCTTTCTTGCGGTTGAGCGCTAATTTTATCAGCTCGACATACTTTTTGTTTCCGTTGTCAATCAGGTCGTTTATCTTTGTGAACACCCTGTTCTTTTTTTCACCCGGCTTGGGCTGGCGTAGAATGAGCGAGCACATGACGGGACTCAGCGTGAGGGCTACGACTGTCGAGAGGAGTACCGATACAACGATGGTGACGGTGAACTGGCGGTAAAGCTGTCCTGTGATGCCCCCGAGGAAACTGACAGGGACAAACACGGCGGCAAGCACCAGAGAGGTGGCTATTACCGGACTTGCCAGTCCGCGCATCGCTATTTTTGTCGCTTCGTAGGGTGGCACGTGCTCCTCTTCCATCACCCGTTCCACATTTTCAACAACAACAATGGCATCGTCGACCACGATTCCGATAGCGAGTACGAGTCCCAGAAGGGTGAGCATATTGAGCGAGAATCCGAGCACGAGCATAATGCCGAATGTTCCGATGAGCGATATCGGCACAGCGACAAGCGGGATTACCGTTGCGCGCCAGCTCTGCAAGGAGAGGAAAACGACAACGAGGACGAGGAAAAGCGCCTCGAAAAGAGTTTTGTAGACTTCGTGGATCGATTCGGAGATATAGGTGGTCATGTCGAAAGGCATGTCGTAGGTGATGCCTTCGGGGAAAGTGCGGCTTATTTCCTCCATCTCTTTCTTGACATTTGCCGCCACCTCCATTGCGTTGGCTCCGGGAAGCATATAGATTGCGAGTACGGCGGCATTGGCTCCGTTGATTCCGCTCTCAGTGTTGTAGGACTGGGCTTCGAGCGATATGCGCGCCACGTCGCGCAGGCGTATTATAGATCCGTCGGGATTTGCCCTAATCACAATGTCCTCAAATTGCGACACTGAGGATAGGCGGCCTTGGGTGGTGATTGGAATTGTGACGTCGATTCCACTCACGGGCTGTTGCCCGAGGACTCCTGCCGCCGATTCGCGATTCTGGTCTTTGAGCGCCTTCTGGAGGTCGGCGACAGTTATGCCGAGATTGGCGAGCTTGTCGGGCTGAACCCATATCTGCATGGCATAGTAGCGTGATCCGATATTTGCCACTCGTCCCACTCCCGGAACTCGCCGCAGTGGGTCGAGCACGTTGAGGGTGGCGAAGTTGCTAAGATAGATTTCATCGAATTTTTCGTCATCAGACCGCAGGCATATAGTTAGAAGCTGGCTTGACGACTGCTTTTCGATGGATATTCCGTTTTGGACCACTTCGGCAGGAAGCCTGCTTTCAGCGAGCTTGACGCGGTTCTGCACCTCCACAGCCGACAGGTCGAGGTCGGTGGAAATGTCAAAAGTAACCGTAGCGGAAAATGATCCTGAATTCGTGCTTGACGATTCCATGTAGAGCATGCCGGGAGTGCCGTTGAGCTCCTGCTCGATGGGGGTTGCTACCGTTTGTGACACGCTTAGCGCGCTGGCACCGGGATAGGAAGCGCTTATTTTAACAACAGGCGGTGTGATGCTCGGATACTGGTCTACGGGAAGCATCATGAGCCCTATGAACCCAATGATAACGATCAGTATTGAGATCACTATCGAGAAGACGGGGCGATCGATAAAGAAACTGACTTTCATAGCGAGGGGGTTGGTTTCATTTTTCGATCGGCGCCGAGTCGTCGGCATCGTTTTCTTTAATGGCGTTCTCGACTCTCACTTTCATTCCCGGGGAAAGTTTGTGGAAGCCTTCGGTCACAATCTCTTCATTAGGACGTAGCCCGCGCTCTACCACTGTGCGGTTTTCAAGCTCGGGACCAAGCTCGATGAAGCGTTTTTCGACAGTGGAGTCGCGACGCATCACATAAATATAGGCTCCTCCTTTTTCGATTATCACCGCTTTTGTCGGCACAACAGTTGCGTTTTCAATCACGTCGAGGAGCACTTTCACTTTGGTGAACTGTCCGGGAAGTATCTCGCGCTCGGGATTGGGCATCTGCGCTCTCACGGAGAATGTTCCGGTTTTGGGGTCGACTTCGGGCTCGGCGAAATCCACCATTCCGCGGTGGAGATAGACGGTGTTGTCGGCGAGGGTAATGGTGACGTAGGGCTGCCAGGAACGGGATTCGTCCTGCTGCCCGATGTCCACGTTGCGCTCCTTGCTTTTAAGATAGTCAAGGGCGGTCATGCTGAAGTCGATTCTCACGGTGTCGCTTTCCACGATGGTGGCGAGGAGCGATTTGGCTCCTGGTCCCACGAGGGTTCCGAGATCCACATGGCTCTCGCTGATGTGTCCTGAAATGGGCGCCTTCACGGTGGTGAAGCTCAGCTCGAGCTCGGCTTGGGCGAGATCAGCCTTGCTCATTCCAACGGATGCCGAGGCGGTTTCGTAGGCGGCTACGGCATTGTCGAGATCGAGCTGACTGGCGGCATTCTGTTCGTAGAGGGGACGGATGCGCTCAAGGTCGCGTTTGGCTTTCATCTCCTGAGCCTGATCTTTTTTGAGCTGAGCGCGAGCCTTGTCAACTTTTGCTTTGTATTGATCCTGATTTATGACGAAAAGCAACTGATTTTTAGTCACCTGCGAACCTNCGTCGAAGAGCATNTTTTCGAGGNNCCCCNCGACGCGCGCTCTCACTNCGACTGAACGGNGGGCACGGACTCTACCAACGTANTCACNGTAGATTTCAACTTCGTCGCGCTGAACCATCTCAGTCGACACTACCGGAAGTGTCTTTACCGACTGCTTGCATGAAAAGCATGAGGCGAGAAGTAGCAGGGCAACCGCATGAAGCAGGCGTAGTTTCTTACACATCATATAGTTTAATAAGGCTTTTGGACATTGATAACGTAACAAGACAAACATGATCTATTGGGAATAATCCCCAAATGACTGCCAAAGATAGCCAAATTTTTCCACTTACAACCGCTTAACCCCAAAAATGACATCAAGAAAGTGGTTCAATCTCTATAAAATCACAGTGATGATGACTTTAAGGGGATTAGTGGCTTTTTAAGACCGATTAGTGTGTTTGTTTTTTAGGAACACGTTTGTGATGGCTCCCGATGTTTTTGTGAAACGATTTGAGGGAGATAATAAGTAAGTCAAGGTTCTTTTGCTGCCGTTTTGGCGGAGCGAGCCTGTGTNCTGTATTNTGGGCNTGGTTCTCGCGGGNGCTCTTGGCGGGGGCAGCTGCCGCTTAGCAGCTCAAGGCTGGGGAGCACGTTTGCCGCAGCCCCGGGATGGGGAGGATGAAGGTCGCATTTGGTGACATCGCACGCGATGTCCCTACTTTTGGTGTGCTTTGCTCTTGGCTCTTTGACATCGCACGCGATGTCACCACGGTTTGGGGTGTCGGCGTTAGTGATTCGGTTTGAGGGAGGGCGGCGCGGCGGTGGAAGGTGTCGGCGTCGAGCTGNNNNGGGAGGATCCGATAGTTTAAGGGATGGATGACGGGGTCGCGGGGGATCTTTTTGAGCGCCTCGCGTCGTTGCT
>WFMA01000098.1 GCA_009177195.1 Bacteroidales bacterium
TATAGTTCTTTGAGCCGAGCATCAAGCTCAGGTCGTGTTGTCATACCAATCTTTACCAAACCAGGCATGGCTCGGTTTGAAAGGACATATACAATTCCGATATTACTATCCTTAGCCATATTAGTGCATTCTTTGCTTGTGTCATAGAAATAAAAAACGTCCAAGTAGCATCTGAATCGAACTGTGCTCGCTTCGCCACTACGAAGAACGCCTGTAACGACTACAAGGAGGTTCTTCTGTTTTTTGTGCTTGCCGCAGGTTTTGCCGAGCAAAGCAATCGGGGGGCGGATGAGATCATTTTCAGATTCAGTTACTTAAATGCAAATATAACAAATATTTCTGAGATAGTGCTTAGAGTGTGGTATTAAGTTCCTTGTGGTGGGAGATTGCGGCTTTCGGTAGGTTGGTGAAGCGAAGCGCCCCGAGAGTCGGGGAGACTTCGGGGCGCTTGTGTGGGGTGCTTCTGCTCCCGGGGGCTTGCGCGGCGATGGCGCATAGAGCAAGCCCCGGGAGGGGTGTTTAGAAGTGGTAGATGGCGGAGATGGCGATGGAGAAACGGGAGAGTTTGGAGGAGGTTAGGTAGCTTGAGAGGGCTTCGACTTGCTGCCCCTTGGCGACGGTGTATCTCACGGGTGCGTTTTTGGCGTCGAAAGTGTTGAGCCCTGACTTGGTCGATTTGTACATGTTGTTNACCGCGCCTTCATATTTGATGGTGAGATCGGCTGAAATGGGACCCCACACGCGCACCTCGGCACCTATGCCAGCCATGAGTGAGAATGTGGCGGGGCTTGCTGATGGTTTAAGCGTTTGGCGGGTGGTGAGGGTCGATTCGCCAAACTCGTTCATGTAGGGCGCGTCGATCATGAGGTCGTTGTACTGGGGGTAGACACCGTAGCTGAACGCTTCGCCTTTCGTATTGCCAATTTTTGACGATACGTTGAAGCCGATTTTCATTCCAGCCAGGGCATGGACGCTGAAGCGCTCGTTGATCTCGTAGCGGTACTTGACGTAGATGGGTATCGCCAGTCTTCCGGTCGAGATCTTTTGATGAATATTTCCAAGCTCATAGTAGCGGATGTAGGGCTCGTTGTCCATGTCGGCAGCGGCGGGCGCCGAGTAATGATAGTCCATTGCGGGGAGATGGGCTTTAGTCGACACGCTTCCGTAACGGAGCCCGATGTTTGCTTCAAGGGAGTGTTCAATCTGCCGCCAGAAGGTCCAGCCGAAGTCTACACCGAAGTCGGATGATGATGACTTTGCTCCCATGCCCTTCACGGGGGAGTCGGTGGAGAGGGCGTTGCCTATGCCGATGTCGGCAGTAGCCTTTATGGCAAACTCTTCAGTTGTCTCGCTCTGCGCCTTGGCTGAGAAAGCCTGAATCAAGGCGACAGCCATCACGATATATATTGCCTTATATTTCATCTGAAAGGTAGGTTTAAAATTTATCTAACAAATATTTTCTTTGCTTTCGTTTCTCCGCCACATGTCAATGTCACCACATAGCTGCCGGGAACAAACCGGTTGAGCTCAATCTCGTCGGTGAGCGGAGCGTTTTCGGAATAGGACTTGGAGTAGATCATGACTCCGGAAGTCGTGTAGACTCCGACGTGGGTTTCGCCCTGATTGTTTATCGAAATCGATAGGCGCGACGGAGTGATGGTGAGCCAATTGTCTCCATCGCTTGAGGTGCCGCGTCCTTTCGGGTCGAAGCCGTAGATCGACGGGTCTAAGCATGTTTCCTCGCGTCCGTCGAGGTGGCGCAGATTACTGGTGACGATTTCGCCGTTTTCGGTTTCGACAAATGCGAATGTCCAGAAGTCATAATCGCGATTATTGTAGATTGCCGAGGAGGTGTGGCAGTAACGCAGAGAGGTTTGTGCTATGATCGACGACTTGCCGGAGGGATCGGTGTAACCCACCACATATCGGTAGCCGAGCGCCGCCAGTTCAGCGTCGGAGAGGTCCATCATGATCACGAATGTGCATGTCGTGCCATCGCCTTTGCGGAGTAGCTGTCGGGGCGTTAAGGGGCGCTCTTTTACGGTCACGGCGCAGAAGGCGATCTTGCCGTTGGCGCTCTTTGCCGTGATGGTGGCGGTGCCCGGTTTCAATCCCTTGACAACGCCTTCGTCGACGGTTGCGATGTCAGGGTTGTTGGAGGTCCAAATGACGCTCTTGTCGGTAGCGTCGTCGGGGAGAATCAATGCGGTTAACGTGGCGGTCTCTGCTTGCCACAATGTCAAGTCGGTTTTGTCGAGGGAGATTGATGACACTTCGATTACCAGCGGCTTGACTGTCACCTCGCATTTATCGGTGAGACCATTGGATGAAGAAGCATAGATTGTGGCGACTCCTGCCGATACGGCAGTCACCACGCCGTTGTCTGACACCGTTGCGACAGCCACATTGGACGATTGCCAGGTGACAGTCTTGTCGGTAGCGTCGTCGGGGGTGATGGTGGCGATCAGGGTATAAGTGTCGCCCTCGGTCATCTCCAGCTCGGTTTCGTTCAACGAGATGCCGGATACTGCCACGATTTCAGGCACGACAGTTACGACGCAGACGGCAGTCAGCCCGTTGGCAGTGGTGGCGGTTATCGTAGCAAGACCTTGCTTGACGGCTGTAACGATACCGTTGGCATCGACAGTCGCCACATAATCTCGGTCGGTCGACCATGTCACTGACCTGTCGGTTGCATTGAAGGGATAGACAAGGGCGCTCAACTCGGCAGTGTGTCCCTCTCTCATCAGGAGTTCAGTATTTGAGAGGGTGATTCCGGTGACATCGACAATGCCGGGGATGACGGTAACGACGCATTTAGCCATTAGACCGTTGACGGTGGTTGCGAAAATTGTCGCCTCGCCGACGCTAACAGCGGTCACTTCGCCGTTATCCGACACGGTGGCAATCGCCGGATTGGACGATTCCCAAATCACGGTCTTGTCCTCGATATCGTCGGGGGTTATTGTCGCAATAAGAGTGAAATTGTCGCCTACGGTCAGCTCGCGCTCCGTTTCGCTCAACGTGATGTCGGTGATCACGTAGGGAATCACCGTCACGATGCAGACTGCGCTGACACCGTTGGCTGACGTTGCGGTTATTTTCGTCACGC
>WFMA01000005.1 GCA_009177195.1 Bacteroidales bacterium
ATTTCGCTTCCACATGGATGAATAAATGACCTTCCGCGACATTATTGTTGGTCATCATGCTTGCTATTTTAATAGAAATGTGCTAATTTTCCATCTTTGACACATTCTACTCTAACATACTAAGGCACACGGGGTTAGCCTCGTGTGCCGTGTAGTATTACAATAGCTCGTCAGATATTTAACATTACTTTAACATTTTGCGGTATAGTGCATTCATCGTCTTTTGCTTTACTATCTGTGTATCAACGCATATTCCATTTATCTCCTGTAGTCTGTCAGTCACCTCGTTGCGTTCAAAGAGTGGGATGTAACCGGCTCCATGGATATAGCCGAACTTAAAGTCGCGCAGCACGGAGATCAGGCGGTCAATGGAGAGGTCGGGCATGTCGAGTTGTTTCTGAAGCATTTTCAGTATAACCATTGCAAGAAAACAGATAAGGAAGTGGGAGCGTATCCTGTCAGAGCGCTGTAGATAGACGGGCCGGCTGTCAAGGAAGGACTTGGTGGTTCTGAACAGGTGCTCGATCTCATGGTGGAAGGATCTGGCTCGCAATACATCTACGGCATCGTCGTCAAGGGATGTCCCATAGGCATAGAAGCCGTCGAATCGCTCTTCCTGCTCCACTTTATCCCAATCGATCGACATGGAGACTTTTTCGGCCGGCTCGCCGTTTTCGGTATAGTAAATGGTCTGCACATAGTTTCGGGGATCTTGCTGTGACTNACGTGACCGGGTGTTCTTTGTCTTGACGATCTTTTCAGCAACCGGGAGCCNCTCGGCTCTCTTGTGCTTCAGATATAGNGCAAAGTCGTGTGAGTAGGTGACTATTACTCGCTCAGGGCGTGCAGTTGACTTGCGTCCGTTGAGGCACTTGTCGACGATAATCTCCTTGAAGAACCGCGTGTGGCGCTCCCTGTCAAGGTCTATCTCGTCAAGATTGAAGGTGTCACGCTGCGGGTCAGATGGATCTACGGGCCCCAGACCCGCATCNCGGAAGGCCACGTGCCATCCGTGTGGATCGAGTGCCATCGCCTGGTCTTTTTCTGAAAGTTTGGGCAGCGACTGCACGGCTATATACTCGCGNCCCTCTGTGGTGTTGTATCGGCGGCTATCTTCGCTTGAGAGTCCGGCGTCGGTACTGATTATGAACTCATTCAGACCGAACTTGTCGGCGATCATTTCCTCTATTTTCTGTAACGAAGGCTGTTCCGGGTCATTCCCTGGAAAAATGACAAACGACAGGGGGATACCGTCAGCATCCATGAGCATACCCATCTGCACGATGGGGTTGGGGCGGTGCTCCTTGGACTTGCCTCTGCGTCGTATGCCTTCGGGTCGGTTGGGATGACGCGGATCTATCCCCTTTGGGTCATTATCCTCTATCTCAAAATAATAATTAGTGCAGTCATAGAATATCACGCGGGTGTTGCGCTCAAAGACCTTCCGGGAGTTTTCCCACACCGTGGCCTGTATGTCATCTATATGAGCCGAAAGCAGTGACAGTGAGCGGTATACATCCTCCAGCGCGAAGCTGATCTTGCGCATGCGTTTCTTGCCCAGGGCATGGCTGCTCAGCTTCGAGCAGGGAGCCAGTACGCGAAGCATCACCAGGGTCTCCAGTATCTCGTTAAGATTGTATTTCGCCTTGGTTCCCTCCATTATCTCATTGCACTTCTCAGGCAGCCCGAGCCTGTTGTAGAGAGGCAGGAGCAACAGGTCCCCGCAATCATAGGTCACCTGTTCTCCACTTTTTATACGCTCGGTGGGCGACAGCTCAACTTTTATCTTTTCCTTGCTCAACTTCTCCTCCTCATTCAAGCGCGCCACATAAGCCTTGGCCCATTCAAGGCCATCGGCGCAACCGTATTTCTTCTCAATCTCCTCCTCGGAGCCAAGCGTCTCAACACGTTTTGTAGTGCTCTTGCCTGTCTTATCGCGGAAAGATTTCAACACATAAATAGTATGTGGGCGCTGGGGACGTGAAAAACTTAACCTCATATCTGTAGTATTACTTAGTATTACTACAAAGGTACAAATAAAAAATGAACTGTGCAACAATTCATTAAATTATTTTTTCAAACGATTCTGTCAAACTTCCGTTATAACTTATAACTTATAGCTTATAACTATGACTTATGAGGGTTAAAAATGGTGTAATTCTTATAATATTTTTGAAGGGTGGATGCGTTATGGGGTGGAACGGAGGGTGAAATTCAAAAAAATTTCGTAACTTTGCGTTCTAAATTATACTTTTACGAGATGACCAACAATAAAGTCCTTTATATCTCACAGGAAATTCATCCTTATCTCCCCGAATCTACTCTCTCGCTGCTGGGACGCAATGTGCCTACGGGGCTTCAGGGCAAGGGTTTTGAGGTGCGCACGTTTATGCCTAAGTATGGTATGATCAATGAGCGCCGCAATCAGCTTCATGAAGTGATACGCCTCTCGGGCATTAATCTT
>WFMA01000151.1 GCA_009177195.1 Bacteroidales bacterium
GTGTTAACCCAGCGGTCAAGTCCGGTTTCAAGATCCACCACTCTCATTAGCCCCACATCGGGAAGCTGCGCGTCGCGCTTGTCATACACCTGTATCGCGGCAACGTCGTGCTTGTTGTTGGCGATGGAGAGCGCCTGATAATAATCGTGGCTGTCGATGAAGTCGGAAATGATAAATGTGGTGCAACGCTTTTTAATAGCGTCGGTCATGTAGCGCACGGCGACACCGATATCGGTTCCCTGGCTTTCAGGTGTGAAATCCAGCAGTTCGCGGATTATGAAAAGTATGTGCTTGCGTCCTTTCTTTGGCGGAATAAACTTTTCCACCTTATCGGAAAAGAAGATTACGCCGATTTTGTCATTGTTCTGGATTGCGGAAAATGCTATCGTTGCGGCGATTTCGGCAATCATTTCTCGTTTTTGCTCTCCGACAGCGCCAAAGTTGCGGCTGCCCGACACATCGACAATGAGCATGACGGTGAGCTCTCGCTCCTCCTCATAAACCTTCACGTAGGGATGGTTGTGACGCGCCGTCACATTCCAATCGATGTCGCGGATATCGTCGCCATACTGATACTCGCGCACCTCGCTGAATGTCATTCCGCGTCCTTTGAACGCAGAATGATATTCACCGGCAAAGATGTTTTGAGACAGACCTTTGGTCTTGATTTCAATTTTCCTGACCTTTTTAAGAAGTTCGTTGGCATCCATAGGCGGGAGTTAAACGATTAGGGTACTTCGACTTTATCAATGATGTTTGAAACGATTTCGTCAGCTGTGATGTTGTTCGCTTCCGCTTCGTAAGTGAGTCCGATGCGGTGGCGAAGCACGTCGTGCGCTACAGCGCGGACATCTTCAGGCACAACATAGCCTCTTCCGCGGAGGAACGCATAGCTTCTTGCTGCTTTCGCAAGGCTGATCGATGCGCGCGGCGATGCTCCGAAAGCTATTATCGACGACAGGTCGCTCAAACCGTAGTCGGCGGGGAAACGTGTTGCGAAGACGATATCTACGATATAACGCTCGATCTTTTCGTCGATATAAATCTTTTCACACACTTTCTGAGCTTCGAGAATCTCCTCGGGTTTCAGCAACGGACGAACTTCCTTGTGCTCATTGGTGATATTTTGGCGAATGATGATCTTTTCCTCTTCCTTTGAAGGATAGCCGATGATCACTTTGAGCAAGAATCGGTCTACCTGAGCTTCGGGTAGGGGATAGGTTCCTTCCTGTTCGATGGGGTTCTGAGTTGCCATGACGAGGAACGGCTCATCCAGCGGGAATGTTTTTTCGCCGATAGTCACCTGGCGTTCCTGCATCGCTTCAAGCAGGGCGCTCTGCACTTTTGCCGGAGCGCGGTTTATTTCGTCGGCAAGCACAAAGTTGGCGAAGATCGGACCTTTCTTTACTTGGAACTGCTCGTTCTTCACACTATATACCATTGTACCGATCACGTCGGCGGGAAGAATATCAGGAGTGAACTGAATACGACTGTATTTCGCATCGATAATCTGCGAAAGTGTTTTTATTGCCAGGGTTTTTGCCAATCCCGGAACACCTTCGAGGAGTACGTGACCGTTTGAAAGCAATGCAATAAGCAATGAATCGATGAGGTGTTTCTGACCTACAATGGTTTGATCCATTCCCCGTTGAACGAGGTTAATGAAGTCGCTTTTTGATGCGACGAGGTCATTGAGCTCCCGAATGTTGACTGTTTCACTCATAGATTTGATTTTTACCGAGTAAATTATTGTTTGTGATTATTTTTCTGTTGTTAAGGATATAAATTCCTATATCTTGGTATGCAAATTTAAACAATCTAACAACTGATGCGTTAAATAGGACTGTTAAATTTAGCTATATAATCTTTAACTAATTAAAACATTATGTTTATTTCACTTTTTTACCCTGAATTTCCGCCGATTTGATTTCCGCTTTCGCAATGCTCTCTTTGTCGGAAGCGTCGATACCGTATTTTTCGGGCAGCGGTATTATTACCGCCGTTCCCGGATTGAGCCGGTTGGGGTCGTCAATCGTAGAGCGATTCTCTTCATATATGTACACCCAGAAACGATAGTCNCCATAATAGTGNCTTGACATNGTNGTNANNTAGCGGTTGGGCGCNACGGTGTCNATGGCGAGATAAGCCTTCGCCGGCTCTTTTTTCACTTCTTGCATAGTGTCGGCGTTTACGTCCTCCNCAATAGGAGAGGTGGCTACGCTGTCAGTTACCGCTGGTGTCGGTGTTTCAGATTTTTCGCTCGGTTGCTGTTCTGATTTCAGGAAGTGATCCCCGGCATAGATAGCGCCGAAGTAGCCTCCCAGAAGACCAAGCACAAGTCCTAAAACGAATGTCATGCAAGGGAGCAACCGGCACTTCTTCCGAGGCTCCTCTTCAATCTCATAATATGGTTCCTCCTCCTCTTCGCTCTCTTCAATGGCGAGGTCCTGTTCTTCAATAGCCGGCGGCTCCTCATTGCTTGTGGTCTCTTCGGGCGAGGGGGGTGCGGGGACTTCCGCGTCCTGAGTGGCAGCTTCAGTAATGTCGTCGGTAACGGGAATTGGTGGCATTTCTGACGGGAAGATAGTGCTGCTTCCTGTCGCATCGACTGCGACAGTCTCCTCTTCCGGATCGTTGATGTCAGTGTGTGCCGATTGACTTGTTCCAAGGATGGCAGGGACAGGGGGCATCCCGTTGAGGGTCTCTTCGGTCACTCCGTCTTCAAGCTCCACTGCGTCGAAAAATGCGAACGGCTCGTTCACGTCGGCGGCGAGTTGCTCGTCGGGAATCCATGATATATCGTTGCCTATGCCGAGCATGAAAGTCCCTATGCCTTTCACGGTTACGCTCTCTCCGGCGGCGAGCCCTGATGAAATCGAGTCAAACAGTCCTTTAATGAATGCTCCTGCCGTTTTTTCGTCGCTTGACGTGAGTTGGCTTAGTTCGGCAACAAGTTGGGGAAAAGTTATTTTACGTGTCATTGCGCGTCGTGGAGTTTGCGTTTTAATAATGAGCTTGCGCGAAATTCAACAGTTATAGCGGGTGGCAGCAACACTAATTTTCCGGTTGAGAGGTCGGGCTGAATTNTCTCTTCGTGCTTTATCGCTNCGAATTNTCCGAATCCGGGAATAGCTATTGTGTCCATCTCGCAAAGATNGTTCTTGATAACTGTCGCCATTCCCGCGAGCAATGCTGAGACGTCCTTTCGGTCTCGTCCCATTTTTTCGGAGATTGACTCAACTAATACTGTATTGTCCATAAATATGATTGATGGGCTGATTTTTCAATCCGCCCGTTATAAGTTGTTTTTGAATTGTTCGAGTTCTTCGCCGGCNATNTCCCATTCGCTCATNGTGNATTCCAGTTTCTTCTGGAGNGCCGCATGCTGCTCGAAAATNTCGCCTTCTATCTCTCCNGCGGCTATCCTCGCCTCGATTTCACTGATGCTTGATTCNATTTCCGANATTCGNTCTTCGGTTTCTTTGATCTTTTTCTCGGCGCGCCTGATCATTTTTTCACGTTCACGTTGTTCGGTATAGGATATGCGTCGTGTCTCTTTTTCGGCTGATTCGGGTTGCGCTGCCTTTTCCGGCTCTTTTTGACGTGTAGATTGAACCGACGGCTTCGATTTTTCCAGCTCGCTGAGTGATGACAGCTTCTTTTTTTCAAGAAATTCATAAATTCCGCCAAGACATTCCTTTACTTTGCCTTCGCCAAATTCATATACCTTCTCGACAAGCCCGTCAAGAAACTCTCGGTCATGGCTCACGACGATTACCGTGCCGTTGAACTCCTTTATCGCTTGCTTGAGGATGTCCTTGGTTGTCATGTCGAGGTGATTGGTCGGCTCGTCGAGAATCAGGAGGTTCACAGGTTCAAGCAGCAGCCTTATCATTGCCAGTCGGGTCTTTTCGCCCCCTGAAAGCACTTTCACTTTCTTGTCAGACGCTTCGCCGCCAAACATGAACGCGCCCAGGATGTCGCGTATTTTGGTCCTGATATCTCCCGTCGCCACTCGGTCGATAGTGTCGAAAACAGTTATTTCGCCGTCGAGAAGTTGAGCCTGATTCTGGGCGAAATACCCTATTTTCACATTATGCCCTATCTTGAGGGTTCCGGTATAGGGGATTTCGTTCATGATACACTTGACCAGCGTGGATTTCCCTTCGCCGTTTTTACCCACGAAAGCAACCTTTTCGCCGCGTTTTATCGTGAAAGTTGCATGGTCAAACACCTGATGCTCTCCGTAAGCTTTTCCGAGATCATCGGCTATGACGGGATAGTCGCCCGAGCGTGGAGCCGGCGGAAATTTGAGGTTGAGATGGGAGGTATCGACTTCATCAATCTCGATTCGGTCTATTTTTGCAAGCTGCTTTATGCGGCTCTGAACTTGCACTGATTTAGTCGCTTTATAGCGGAAGCGTTCAATGAAATCCTCGGTTTCCTGAATCTGCTTCTGCTGATTCTGATAGGCTCTGCGTTGCTGCTCAAGACGCTCCTTGCGCAATTCCACATATTTTGAATAGTTGACCGAGTAATCATAGATTTTGCCCAGCGATATCTCAATCGTGCGGTTGGTCACGTTGTCGATGAACGCGCGGTCGTGGCTCACGAGCACCACGGCACCTGCTTTAGTAGTCAAAAACGATTCCAGCCATTGGATTGACTCGATGTCAAGATGGTTGGTGGGCTCGTCAAGCAGCAGAACGTCGGGACGCATGAGTAGTATTTTGGCAAGCTCGATGCGCATGCGCCATCCTCCGCTGAACTCTGCCGNAGNTNGGNTGAAGTCAGTTCGGCTGAACCCGAGCCCTAAAAGGATTTTTTCCATTTCGGCTTCGCCGTTCTCGCTCTCTTCGATAGCAAGCCGTTCAGTGAGGTAGGTTATCCTGTCGATGAGCTTCTGGTAAGCGGGTGAATCATAGTCGGAGCGGGCGGAAAGCTCGTTGTTAAGACGGTCAAACTCGTCATGCAGCTCTTTTGTCTTGGAGAAGGCTTTCCTGACCTCTTCGATGACCGTGAGTGAATCGGTGAGGGTCATCTGCTGAGGCAAGTAACCGATTGTCACGTCTTGCGGCACGGAAACCGATCCCGACGTGGGGCGTTGCAGCCCGGCGATTATTTTTAGCATGGTTGATTTCCCGGCTCCGTTCTTCCCGACGAGAGCTATGCGGTCCTTTTTGTTTATAACATAATTTATATCGTCAAAAAGGCTTTTCGCGCTAAATTCAACCGATAGATTGTTTATGGAAATCATAGTAGTGGTTCAATCTTATAGGGTTTCGCATTCCTTCAGCCACAGTGCCGATGAAGCGTCGGAGGGCATGCGCCAATCTCCGCGCGGCGATAGGCACACACTTCCCACCTTCGGACCGTCGGGTAGACAGCTGCGTTTGAATTGCTGGTTGAAGAAACGGCGGCAGAATGTCTTCAGCCATTTCTTTATTGTTTCATCGTCATATTTTCCCCTGAATGCTTTTGTCGCAAGGAAATAGATGCGGCGCGGCGAGAATCCGTAGCGCAACACATTATAAAGGAAAAAGTCATGAAGCTCGTAGGGACCCACGAGGTCTTCAGTCTTTTGCGTTATGTTGCCCTTGCTGTCGGCGGGAATCAGCTCTGGGCTGATGGGGGTGTCGATGATGTCGAGGAGAGTCGACTTCTCTTCGGGATTCGTTGCGTTTTCAGCAAACCATCTCACGAGATATTTCACAAGCGTTTTCGGCACTCCCGCATTTACGCCATACATCGACATGTGGTCGCCGTTGTAGGTTGCCCATCCCAGCGCCAGTTCCGACAGGTCGCCCGTGCCGAGCACCATGCCCGACACCTGGTTGGCGATATCCATCAATATCTGGGTGCGTTCGCGCGCCTGTGAATTCTCGTATGTTACGTCGTGGTTGTTGATGTCGTGACCGATGTCGCGGAAATGTAGTTTAACTGCATCGGCGATAGAAATTTCTCTTATCGAAACTCCGAGCGCCTTCATCAATGAAATTGCGTTTTCGTATGTGCGGTCGGTCGTGCCGAATCCCGGCATCGTTATTCCATGTATTCCCGTGCGGGGGAGCGACAGCATGTCGAAGGTTTTGACGGCGATCAGTAGCGCCAAGGTCGAGTCCAGCCCTCCCGAAATTCCCACTACCAGGTTTCGGGTGTGGGTAGCTTCAAGGCGTTTAGCGAGTCCTGCCGCCTGGATGTTTACAATCTCCTCACATCTTTCGTTGATAAGTCCGTCGGTTGGCGGTACGAAGGGGTAGGGGTCCACGCTTCTGTACAGTGAATCGTCATCCTTTTCAGGCAGTTCGATTGCTACGGTATCAGCCGAAGCGTTTTCTCGTGCCGCGCAATCATTGAATGTCATTATGTGCATGCGGTCGCGATCGATGGCGGTGATGTCGATGTCGGCAATCTCGTAGGCTGACTGGCGCGTCCAGCGCTTATTGGCGTTGAGGATTGTTCCGTTCTCGGCGATTATCGCTTTCCCGTCAAAAACAAGGTCGGTCGATGATTCGCCATATCCAGCCGATGCGTATACGTAGCCCGATATGCAGCGCGCCGATTGCTGCTTTATTAACGAGGTGAGGTAGCTGTATTTGCCTATCAGGTCGTTGGATGCCGATAGATTGACGATGATTTGTGCTCCTGAGAGGGCGAGACGTGACGATGGCGGGACAGGAGCCCACAGGTCTTCGCATATCTCTATCCCCACTTTTACGCCATTGATCAACAGTAGCGAAGAAGTGCCCGGAGCGACATGGCTTGGCTGAAACCATCTTTTTTCGTAAAATTCGTTATAATCCGGCAGATAGGTTTTGGGCGTTATGGTTAGAATCTCACCTTTGGCGAGAGCTATGCCGCAATTGTAAACAGCGCCGTTTATTCTTGCCGGCGCTCCTATTATTATANCGCTGTCGATTTCGCGGGTAAANTCANGNAGATTCTCCACCCCTTTTTCTGCTGCGTCAAGCAGGGGTTGCTGATGGAACAAGTCGGCGCATGTATAGGCGGTGACACACAGTTCCGGAAAGACCGAAAGCTTCACTCCGAGCCCGTCAAGCTCTTTGGCAATAGCCTTGATCTGCTCCACGTTATAGTCTACATCCGCCACGTTGACATGCGGAACCGCCGCTGCCACTCTGAAGTACCCTTGTTTCATCGTCGTCAATATTTTTTGCAAATATAGTGATTTTGTGTTAAAATTGTTCGGACTCGCTCAATGTTACGCCGCGATACGCGGCAATAACAAGTCCGATATGTGGCGCAGTGGCTTGTATTTTATAGGTGTTGAAAAAAATGGGCAGAAAAGGGCAGGAAAATTTGTGTAATTGGCGAAAATTTCGTTACTTTGCACAATGTTTTAAGGCTCATCCTGTAAAATCGCTGAGAATGATGCGCTTAGCGATGATATGAGAACTGAGATGGCGGCCTTATTACAGATAGTGTTAATTAGTAACCAAAGTAAAGATACAAAACAGCCATGTCAAAGATTTGTCAAATCACAGGCAAGAAAGCAATGGTAGGTAACAATGTGTCGCACTCAAAGCGCCGCACTAAACGTAAGTTTAACGTGAACCTATTTGAAAAGAAGTTCTACTGGGTAGAGCAGGACGTTTGGATTCGTCTTACTATCTCGGCAGCCGGTCTTCGTATTATCAACAAACTCGGTTTGGATGCCGCTATGCAGCAGGCTGCTGAAAAGGGATATTTAACCGGTAAAGATATTAAATTTTTAGACATATAACGAATTATGGCAAAGAAAGCGAAAGGTAATAGAGTGCAGGTAATCCTTGAGTGCACTGAACACAAGGCAAGCGGTATGCCCGGTACATCTCGTTATATCACTACAAAGAACCGTAAGAATACAACCGAGCGTCTTGAACTTAAGAAATACAATCCTATTCTTAAGCGTGTGACTGTTCATAAAGAAATTAAATAATACTCCTAAGATATGGCAAAGAAAACCGTAGCATCACTTCAGAAAGGTGAAGGACGTACTTATAGCAAGGTGATTAAAATGGAAAAATCACCCAAAACCGGTGCCTACTTCTTCAAAGAAGAA
>WFMA01000127.1 GCA_009177195.1 Bacteroidales bacterium
ATTCTTCTCAATTTTAGTTGAATCCATCATAACTTCTGTGATGCTTCTGTTCATTCTGTGCTGTAAGATCAGCGCCTCGCTCAAAACACTGCGTAGCCACTTGGTTCTTGACTCTTCACTCTTGACCCTTAATATAGNTCTGACCNCACTNCNGCATTCTATGATTCTGTGCAAGTTTTTTAACATTTTTTTTGGAAAAAGTGACCAAAATCTTTNAGATGTTGTTTTTCTCGCACCATTAATGTATATCCAGTATGNTTCCCACACCCAGACGCCGCAAAGTTATGCACCGTCCCGGNCATCTCCAAGGGTATATNAACCTGCTACGCAGGCCCTTGGAGATGTCCATGACGCTGCATGTTTTAGCTATGTCNGGGGAGGAAAAGAAATGTCTCATTTCAGGATGCCGCTGCCTCCTTCTCAGCCTGCCAGTTTTCCTTGGATCTTCCATGTACGGCCATATTGAANGNNGTNTNGTTGCGNAGCATGGCAAGGAGCACATTGATTATCTTGAACTTGCAGTTGTTGGTTGCTTTTTTTGGATGCACACCTCTNTTTATAAGCCTGTCGTAATAAGGCNTGATGATTGGATTGTTGTGGCTGAGNGNACTCATTACACAGTTGGTAAGCAANGAATTGCCGCTCTTGTCCCGGTATCTGCTGGTCCGCGAGGGCTTGTCAATGGAGGTTCCGGACTGCTGTTTGCATGGNACTACTCCNATATAGCATCCCAGTTCCCTGGAATCCCTCATGTCCTTGAAGTTCCGGGTCTTGATAATGAGATAGCCGATTGTAATGACCCCCACTCCCTTGAATGTGTTCAAAAGTTTGAAATTGCTAGTAAATTCCTCAGATTCTGAGAGAAGATACTTGATCTCCTCATCAACTGTCTCCAGGGATTTCCTTATGTGGGNCAATTGCTTGTCTATCTCGTGTTTCGCAGAGGAAGAGGCATCAAGCGTGCCGCTTTTGAGCTGGTTGATCTTGGAAACCTTGTCCTTGGTAAGCATGTCATGGGCGGCATAGAGAGACCTCAGTTTCTTCAGGTCATTGCTGTCAAGTTCGTAGGGCTTGACATCTGTGCTGAAATTACGCAGTGCATACTCGGCAATTCTCTTTGAGTCAGCCTTGTCGTTCTTTTCACGTACAATACCACACTTGCGGTGTATGACCAGCGCTGACTCAAGCCACATGAAATACTGTTTCTTTGCAAGGTAATCACACAATGGTATGCTGCACATTCCCGTATGCTCACCACAGAATATCCATTCAGACTTGTTTCTGGACTCCGGCATCCCCTTAAGTGATGTCTTGACCCATTTCTCAAAAGTCTTGAAGCCCTTGGCATCATTATTGAACTTACTGTAAGCCAGCTCCATGTAGGTGTCATCATCCCGACGGACGATTGTCACGTCAAAAGTTTTTTTGGAAAAATCAATCCCGATTGCAATTTTTTTCATATCTTTGTAGGCTTTAAATTTTGATCAACCGATATAACTGCGGTGACTGACACTTTATCTTGGCTCCGAGCCCAACATTCTATTTTGTCTCCAGTTATAAAACCCACCGGATCGGATGCAGATGATTGGTTCTAGACCATGCCAGTTCCCTGGTTTATCCGGTGGGGAGGTTGATCTCCTTAATACAACAAAGGAACACGCAACCTCGGTTTTCAAACTGAAGAGAAAGGAACTTTAGAACAAAGCATCTTTCACTCTGCAAAGATAAAG
>WFMA01000059.1 GCA_009177195.1 Bacteroidales bacterium
ACAGACCGGAAGTATTTCCAATGCACATGCCGGCAGCTTGAAGAGCGGTTTCCTGATGTGGTTTTCTTCAACGGACGGTTGAAACCGGGCTGGGAAAAACTCTACACTTTCTCCGGCGAGGAGGGCTTGGAGGGGTCGCTTGTTCAGCACTGCGGGTCAATGTCGGGTCAATGGTGGGGTAAGGCTCTGCCGGGGCTGTGGGCTAAACTGCATCCTCTTGACGATGCTGAGCATTACCCAATGTTGATAATGGATTTCGTATAAAAAACTATTTAGTGATAACACAGTGAATATGTGTCTGTTGGCGTAAAACGCTAAACTAAGAATTTCCTCATTTTGCANAACGTGAGGATTTTNAACATTANTTTGCGNTAGAAACNAATTNAACAATATCTNATGTANACAATTTTNAATTCTATTTGCTATGTCAGAAACCAATAATCTTTTCTCNGCAGCAATGGCGGCGCTCGGCATGGCTCTGAGCGAATTTTATGCCCACCTTGCGCCATGGCTATTGCTTGGCATGGTTCTCGTTTTAGTAGACCTGCGTTTCGGTCTTCTTGCGGCAAAGGCGCGCAAAGAAGAAATTCGTCCGTCCCGAGCGTGGCGGCGCACTCTTAACAAGTCCGTCGATTACCTATGCTGGGTCACTCTTGCGGAGGTGTGCTCTCGCACCTTCGGAGTGAGCATGGGAGTGCCGGTGGTTAGCATGGCGATGCTTTTCATCATCTATGGCATCGAGCTTAACTCTTGCGTTAACAATTATCTCGAATATAAGGGCATTAAAAAGAAATGGAACTTTTTCAAGTTTGTGGGTAAAGAGAATTTGCTTGACGATCCTGAGCGTGAAGATTCAAAAGAGACAGAGGAAGCATGAACAAGACGATTCATTTAATTTTCGATTACGGTCACGGAGAGAACTGCCCCGGCAAATGCTCGCCCGACAAGACATTCTATGAATGGCAGTTCAACCGGGAGATAGGCAAAGAAGTTGCCCGTCGGCTACGAAGCAAAGGTTACACCGTCCACGAAATTTGGACGCATGACCACGAACCATTGTCCACTCCCGGAAGAATGTGCAATAAGACGCAGCTCAACGCCGCCCTTAATTGGCGATGGAAGGAGGTCAATAAACTATGCGGGCAATATGGTGCGTCTAACTGCATCATGGTTTCGTTCCATGCCAACGCCGCAGGAGGTGACGGCAATTGGCGCGACGCTTCCGGGTTCTGTTCAATGGTGGGATTGAAAGCGTCCGCAAATTCCAAACGGCTTGCCAAGTGCATCTATGATGAGGCCGCCAAGCGCCAGCTTCAGGGCAATCGTTTCGTTCCTTCCGGTCATTATTGGCAGCAGAACCTTGCGATGTGCGACCGCACCGCTTGCCCGGCGGTACTTACCGAGTCGATGTTCTACGATAACAGGGGAGATCTTGAAACACTTAAATCAGCCGCTGGAAAGGAGCGTATTATTCAGGCTCATGTTGACGGCATAATCAATTATTTAAACGCATGAAAAGATTACGATTAATATTCATTCCGCTTCTGGCATTAATATCTTGCAGAAGCATCACGCAGCCAGAGAAAATAGTGACCCATGTGGAGCGTACGACCGAGATAAGGTGGGATACCGCTTATATCGAAATTCCTCCTCAGTCAGCCGAGAGAGTCGCTAATGATTCAGTTTCTCATTTGGAAACCGATTTCGCTGTGTCTGACGCCCGCATAAATCCTGATGGCACGCTTTTCCACAACCTGCTCAACAAGCCGCAAGAACGTCCCGTGGCAGTTCCTACGGCTATTCTGCGTATAGATAGCATAGTCGAGCGGGAAGTTCCGGTTTATAAAGACAAGCCTCCCAATAAACTCGACCAATTTAAGCTCGATTCATTTTGGTGGCTTGTAGGAGCGTTGGCTGTTGTGGGATGTGTATGTTTCCGTAAACCATTGTTGAAAATAGTAGGTGTATTTCTAAAGTGAAAGTGTTGAATTTTGGTAGCTGCGTCGTGATGACGCGGCTATTTTTAATTAAGTTGCTGAACTTTGGCACATGAATTAAGGTAATATTGGAAAAGAAGGCGCTTCTTTGATGATGTTGATTGATGATGTGTGGAGTGCCGGGGGTGTCGCAAGGCACCCTTTTTGTTTTGAGAAAAAAAATGTCGAGGGGAACCACCCCCTCGACCAAGTCAAACCAAGTAAACTCCGTAGAAATTGTACTTGATTATACAAAAATGGGAAAATTTTTCCAATTGAGGAAATTTTCTCACAAAAAATGCAATAATAATTTTGTTATTTATGAGATTATTACTATATTTGTATTGTAAAATTAACCCAAAAAAGAAAGGAGGTGTAAGATGAAATGACAAGAAAAAATCAAGTGATTAGCCAAATTTTCCGACTCCTTGCAATAATCGAAACAGAAGCTAATCACTCGACAGTCGCTCAGATAAGAGGACTTCTAAACGAGTTAATCAACATTTAAAAACAAGNCCCCGGGCNACCGGNGGCAAATTTAATAAAAAATCGANAAAATGCCATACTTAGGAAAACGAGAGATATACGATCCGGAGGAAAACGAAAAAAGCAGATCCGAAGTCATAAAGGTAAAATCGGGAGCAGTGTGGAATGCCTTTGTAGAGCTCGATGGGCTCGTCAACAAGACGCAACTCGCATCGCAGTATTTCAAAAAGACCCATGCGTGGCTTTCGCAGAAGCTGCACGGCTGCACGGTGCTAAGCCGACAGAAAGCTTTTACCGAAGCCGAGTACCATCAGCTTGCCGAAGCATTCCGCGATATTGCGAAACGTCTCAACGCCCATGCCGACGAGATTGATGCGGCGGCAATGGAGCAGATTGACGACTGAACATTAACAGCAAANATAAACGGACAGAGANAGAGGANACATTTCGGTGTTTCCTCTCTCTGTTTATGGCACGGTTGATAAAGTGCGGATGGAAAAAATTGAAAATTTCTTCATTTTTCCCGAAAATTCTACTATAAATATTTTGCTATATAAAATATAATTTATATATTTGTGATGTAAAACAAACCAACAAAGAAAGGAGGTGTAAAGATGAAATGAAAGAAATAAAATGGTTGATTTACCGAGTGTTCACAATCCTTGACATGATAGAAACCACGACAAATCAACCAAAGGTCAGAGAAATAAGAGGCCTATTAAACGAAGTGTTAAGTTTACTTGAGTAATTAACCTGCCTCCGGGATTCCCCGGGGGCAAATTTAACTAAAAAATATGTATTTAGGAACGAAAAAAATATTGAATCCGGCTCAGCACGAGGAAGACCGAGCCAGATTGTTGAAGGATAAAGTAAATGCTACTTGGTTGGCATTTTCAGAATTGGACGGTATTATAAACACTGCTGCGTTGAGTCGGGAATATTTCAAGAGGAGCCCGGCATGGATGACCCAACGCATCAATGGCAACACTGTGTTTGGGAAAACGGCACGGTTCCGAGAAGCCGAGTACCATCAACTTGCCGAAGCGTTCCGTGACATCGCCAAGCGTCTTAATGCCCATGCCGACGAGATTGATGCGGCAGCAATGGAGCAGATTGACGATTAAATTTACAAGCTCTTTGCTCCAAAAGCAAGCGCTTTCATTT
>WFMA01000054.1 GCA_009177195.1 Bacteroidales bacterium
CCAACGGGACATTTTTTGCTGTATTTATCACTGCATCCTATTCCAAATTCGCCGCCTTTAGCNNCGTTNTCNNCTCCCNANGATTCAAGAATCACGGGAAGATAAGGATCCTGCNNNCGCAGATACTGAGCCAGTTTAAGTCCAGNCGCCTTGTCCNTTTCACCANTCNTCTTGNACGAAATATCGCTTATGACACCAAGCATGTTCTTGCCGTAGCGTTCATAAAGTTCGACAGCTTCCTCATAGTCACGAGCAAGCATCACTTTTGGGCGCCCTCTCATTCGCAGCATCTGCTCGTGCTCGTTGAGCGCCTCGGTCGAGAAGATAAGCGACTGCTTGAGCAAGAATTTATAGAGCGTGGGGAGCACTGACGAATAAAACCTCACGGAATCCTCCACAAGCATGATTGCCTGCACACCCACCTCATTTATGTCGGCATCGGCATTCATCTTGTCCTCCAGCAGTTTTATTATCGCAAGAAGCAGGTCGACATTGCCAAGCCAGCTGAACACATAGTCAACCGAAGAGAAATCCTCTTTAGCCAAGCGCCTTGAAACCTCTTTGGAGAACGGAGTAAGCACGACAATCGGCGTCTTCGGGGCGATTTCTTTTATAAGTTTAGCCCCGCTGAACGTCTCGCTGACATCCACCCCGGGCATCATTATCACAAGATCAAACGCCTTCCTGTGAAGTTCGGCAAGCGCTTCGGTCGTATTTGACACTCGGGTCACTCGAGGCGGTGAGCTAAGATTAAGAGCCACATACTCAAAATAGAGCTGCTCCTCAACACGACCGTCCTCTTCCATCATGAAAGCGTCATAGGGAGAAGCGACAAGCAGGACATTAAAAATGCGGCGTTGCATCAAGTTTTGAAACGCCGTATCCTTCAAATATAATTGACTTAAACTGTCTTCATTCATGGAGCCAAGGCATTGATTTGATTCTCCACAAATTTACGACATTTTTTCCGTCCTGACTATGATTTTAACGGCAAATTCACATTAAGACCCATTATTTGTCAGCTCTGCGCCAATCCATGCTTAAGCCATGACCCTTTTATGAGGCGGAACAAGAAAATGGACCCACGGAAACAAAGCTCGATACACATTGCGAGCCACACTCCATTAAGTCCCATCGTAGGAGCGAGAAGAGCCGCAATCGGCAAGCGGACGAGCCAGATGCTTGAAAAATTCATGATCGCCGGGACCAAAGTGTCGCCTACGCCCACCATCACTCCATAAGCGACAATCGAAGCCGCAAACATGGGCTCCGCCCACGCTTCTATTCTAAGAGCCGAAACTCCAAGCTGCTGAATATCTTTCACCGGCGAGAGCAATTCCATCACGGCAGGAGCTCCAAGCCACAATATAACGCCCATCAACGTCATCACAGCCATTCCANGACCCANNGTGANGTACCCGAATTGCNGNGCCAAATCCTTACGCTTGGCNNCGTAACTCTGACCCACAAGCGTAGTCGCCGCATCGGAAATTCCATAGCCTGGCATATAGCACAGAGCCTCAGCTGTCACAGCAAAAGCATTTGCTGCTATAGCCATCACTCCGAGTGGCGCCACAATGACAGTGACCATTATCTGCGCGCCGCATATTACGGCATGCTCAAGCGTCATCGGAGCGGAGACTTTCATCGCATTGACAAGCACACCGCGAGTAGGCATGAAACCGCTCAAGCCATGACAGCCGTCATCCTCCGCGCGCCTGCCGAAAATGGCTATCCCCTTCTGCATAAAACAAGCGTACCACAACATAAATCCAGCCGTCACCACTTCTGCGGCAACAGTCCCTAAAGCGGCGCCAAGCACCCCAAGCCCGGCTCCGGGCACAAAGAAATGATGACCGAGCGCATCAATCTCCCTCGAGGGGAAAATCAAGATGAAATTGAACACAACGTCAAGCAGACACATCATCACGTTAAGACCTCCGGGAACTTTCATATTGCCGGCGGCTCTAAGCATTGCGGAGCCAACGTAATTCAGCGTCAACGCCGGAAGCGCGCTGACGAATACAAGAAAATAGAGGGAAGCCTTCCCATTAACCGGCTCGGAACCGCCAAGCCACCCGGGGAGCGGGGACGAAATCGCAACCCCGATGACACCCATGATGACGCCAAACAGAAAAGAAGCGGTGATACCCTGCCGGAGTATCTTGCGCGCGCTGACGTAGTCGGTCGCGCCAACCCGATGAGCCACCTGGACAGAAAAGCCGACAGTGGCAGCCGAGCATATTCCCCAGAAAAGCCACAAACTCGTCGACACCAATCCCACCGCAGCGCTGTCATCAGCTCCAAGCCGTCCCACCATTGCGGCATCGATGTATTGCATGAGAATGCTCGACAGCTGAGCCATGATAGCCGGCCAGGATAACTGAGCAGTCAGCACGAGCCGCTGCTTGAACGAAAGCGGCTTTCCTGATTGGATCAACTCAAGCATACTCCCACTGCATTTTCCGACAATTATTATCGGCGCTCCAGTTTAGAAATGAACGACACCATGCGCTCAAGCCCCTCGGCAAGCAACCGGCGCGGACAAGCGATGTTGAGACGTATATATCCGCCGACACCATACATTTCTCCACAGTTCACCCAAACCTTGGCTTCCTTTTTCAGCATTTCCTCAAGCTCTTCAGCCGGAATACCAAGTGTCGAGACGTCGAGCCACGGAAGATAAGTGGCTTCAAGGCGCGCCATGGGACAATCGGGCAGGCGCTCGGCGAGAAACCTTCTTGTGAAAAGATAATTCTCCCATAAATAGGATCGCAATTCATCCAGCCACTCCGCGCCGGCATCGGTATAGGCGGCTTTAAGAGCCACGACCCCAAAGGGATTCACGTCACATACTTCATTAATATTTATGGCGCGGTCGACCAACGCGCGAATCTCTGCGTCGGGACACACGATATTGGCAATCTGAAGCCCGGCGATATTGAATCCCTTCGAGGGCGACACACACACTGTCGCATCGGCATCCACCGTGCCATAGGGCACATAAGTATAACCCGGCATCGTCAGTTCGCAATGAATCTCATCGCTCACCACTTTCACTCCGTTGCGGCGACATATCTCCTTTACTTTCACAAGCTCTTCACGAGTCCACGAACGTCCGGCAGGATTATGAGGATTACACAGGAGCATCAATTTCACATCATCCTGAGAAGCAACCTTTTCCAGCCCGTCAAAATCCATCTCATAGGTAAATTCGGTCGCTGAAACAGCCACGCGCCTCAACGGATTTTCTACAATGCGACAGCCGTTATTCCTTATCGATGAAAAGAAGCAATTATAGACGGGCGTCTGCACTATAACACCGTCGCCCGGGTTGGTTAGCCCTTTAATAATAGCCGAAATAGCCGGCACGACACCCGATGTATAAATCACATCGTCACGCTTAATCTCATAGCCGTGGCGCTTTCTGAACCAAGCGGTCAATGATTTATAATAATCGTCATCGACACGAGTGTAGCCAAACACTCCGTGTTTAACCCTGCGACGCAACGCGCTGAGAATAATCGGCGCGGCGCGAAAATCCATATCAGCCACCCAGAGGGGCACAATGTCGGCTTCCTCGGAGGAGTCCCATTTATAAGAACCTGTTCCACGGCGCGGAACTATTTCATCAAATATCGACATATATCTTAACAATTATTATTCAATGATTTCGATGCGGCAATCAGCAGGAGCCTTTATATTCTCATCTATAATTATCTCGCCATANCCCTTTGCTCGGATTACTCCGGTNGTGGGATTTTTCACACTGCGAATGATGCTGTTGACCTCCGCGTTAAGTTCGCTTTCTTCAAATGCGAGATCACAGTCCTCAGCCATCACACAATTCTCCATAACAAGATTATGAGCATAGCACAACGGCTGAGTCCCTGATATGCGACAGTTGACAAGACGCAAGTTGACAGAGTGCCAGCCGAGGTATTCACCGTTCAACTCCGAATCATAGACGGTCACATTTTCTGTATTCCAAAATGCGTCCTTTGAATTTATTACCGCATTGCGGATTTCAACATTCCTGCAATACTGGAACGAGTAGTTGCCATCTTGATGATAGTCTTCGATAGTAATATTCTCACTGTGCATGAAAAGATAGTCGGCATTAGCAAGCTGCACATTTTTAATCTTCACGTTCCGGCAATGCCACAATGTTTCCTGCGCATCGGGAATTTTCACATTTTCCAGCCGGATGCCGTCCATTTCCCTGAACATCTTAGGCGCCTCGACAATAGTGTCGGTCATCAAGAGCCCCTTGGAATACCATAATGCCGCTCTCGCGCCCTCGGTAAAAAGACAATTCTTTATAGTGAACCCGTCAACATGCCAAAACGGGTATTTACCCTCAAAGCGACAATTAACCGCTTCTATATTAGAGCACTCCTTCAATGCCGATTCTCCGGCATGGATAGTGACATTCTCCAGTTTGACATCATGAGCCGCGAAAAGGGGACGTTCCCCGCCAAATTCCTTGTCTTTTATGAGTTCCATATCTATTTCTTTTTCGTTACAAAATTAACAATTTTAGATTGATTGAAAATATATCAGTTTACAAAATTATGCAACCTAAACCATAGGAATAGAACCATTATTCCCGATATTCCAACCATTATTCCTTAATAATTAGGGTCAAAGTGACCGCATCACCATCCCACATTAAAATAAATATCGTAATTTTGCGCTCATGTTAACACAGCGTGCCCGAGGATATATAGCAGGAGCAACGGCATCCTGTAGCTACGGATTGAATCCGCTAATGGCGGTGCCCCTGTTCGCCATGGGCATGACTTCCTATTCCATGCTTTTTTACCGATATATTTTCGCCGTTGTCATTCTCGGGATTCTGATGATTATATCGGGGAAAAATTTAAGGCTGAAACGGAAATTCATTCCTCAGATGCTGCTTTACGGACTGCTGTTTTCTTGCTCCTCCCTGCTGCTGTTTGAAAGCTATCGGTATATTGATGTCGGGATTGCCTCCACATTGCTGTTCATGTATCCGGTGATAGTCTCTCTCATCAACCGTCTTTTCTTTAAGGAATACCTGTCGGCGATAACGATCATTTCCATATTGCTTGCGTTGGGAGGCGTGTCGCTATTGTATTTCGGCGGCGGTGAAGACGGGGGCACACTAAACTTCACCGGAGTCCTGTATGTTGTGGCGAGCTCGCTTTCCTATGCGATTTATATGGTCGCGGTGAACCGCAGCTCCATTAAAGAATTACCATCCTCGACCTTGACATTCTATTCAATATTCTTCGGGCTGATTCTCTATGTCATCCTTATTGCCAAAGACGGCGGCGCTTATCCGCTCGATAATTTGACCGCATGGGCTTGTGTAATAGGGCTTGCGCTTTTTCCAACGATATTGTCCATCCTCACCATGGCTGTCGCCATCCATGACATCGGCTCAACCGCGACCGCCATTCTTGGAGCTCTCGAACCGTTGACGGGATTATTGATAGGTGTAGCCGTGTTCAACGAACGCCTAACCGTTTTAACCGCCGTGGGTATCGTGATGATTCTCGCAGCCGTCATGCTTCTCATCCTCGCCGCCCCGGCAATCAGGGTATTGCGACAACTGATCATCACCCGCCGAAATCATAAATAATTTTTCAATTTTAAGTTAAATCCGCAATTATTTCATTTTCCATCATAAATTACGGAAATTTTTCATTAATTTTGCGCCGGATAAAAAATACGATTTTAGGTTTTTAATATTACAATTATGTCAAAGGTTACAGTTGTAGGAGCAGGAAACGTAGGTGCGACCTGTGCTAATGTATTGGTTACAAACAATGTTGCTGACGAAGTGGTTCTCATCGATATCAAGGAAGGTCTCGCCGAGGGCAAGACTATGGATATCATGCAAACCGCCAATCTTCTCACAATAAACACTCGCATGGTCGGCGTTACCAACGATTACGAAAAGACTGCCGGCTCGGATGTCGTTGTCATCACTTCAGGAATTCCCCGCAAGCCCGGAATGACCCGCGAGGAGCTCATCGGCGTAAACGCAGGAATCGTTAAGTCAGTTACCGACAACATCCTCAAATATTCTCCCAACGCAATCATCGTGTGTGTATCCAACCCCATGGATACAATGACATATCTCATCCACAAGACAGCAGGNATCGCCAAGAACCGCATTATCGGCATGGGCGGAGCNCTCGACAGCTCTCGTTTCAAATANTTCTTNAGCCTNGCTCTCAACGCAAATCCGAATGAAGTTGACGGCATGGTTATAGGCGGTCATGGCGACACTACCATGATTCCGTTGACCCGCTACGCCGTTTANCGCGGCATCCCCGTGAGCCAGCTTCTCGACAAGGAAACCCTTGACAAGGTAGCAGCCGACACAATGGTGGGCGGAGCCACTCTTACAAAACTTCTCGGCACTTCAGCATGGTATGCTCCCGGAGCAGCATCGGCAGCAGTTGTCGCCGCCGTTCTCCACGATCAGAAACGCGTTATTCCCTGCTCAGCGCTTGTTGAAGGAGAGTATGGCGAATCAGACCTCTGCATCGGCGTTCCCTGCTTGCTCGGCAAAAACGGTATTGAAGCCATTGTTGATATCAAACTTAACGACGAGGAGAAAGAACTCTTCGCAAAGAGCGCTGCCGCTGTGCGCAAAACCAACGACGCTCTTGCTTCTTGCCTCTAATCACCGATTAATTGAACCAATAGGTAGAACAAGGTGTTTTCCATTCCGGAAACACCTTGTTATTGTTTCAAACCTCAACGACAAAATTTAACTAAACTCTATCAGGATTATGAGAAAACTAACTTCATTTCTGGCAATCGTAGCAATGGTTTCATTCATCGCTTGCAACTCGACATCAAGCAAACAGGCAGCTGAACACTCGGCATGGGAAGAAGCTTTGGCGCAAGGTGAGCCTATTGTGCTATCGCCCAACGACACAATCGAATTCGGAGCTCCTCAAACTGAACCTATCGTAGTCGATTTCTGGGCTGAATGGTGTCCTCCGTGCCGTGAATTTTCACCCATTTTCCACAAAGTGGCTAAACAATACAAGGGTATCGTGCGCTTTATTTCGATAAATGTTGATTCATGCCCCGGTATTGCAAAAGAATATGGCGTAGGATCGATACCTACCGTACTAATCGTGAGCAAGGAGGGTACGATCAACCGAAATGTAGGCTTTATGACTGAAGACCAACTGGTAGAATCAATCGAGGCTGTGATGCCGGCAAAGGAATAATTTTTCTTACGGACAGCCCCCAAATTTATTTATCAGCTGAACGCTGAAGGCTTTTNCCTCGAAACAATTCATTATAATGACGCAAGCGGGAGACATTTATATAATGGCTTCCGCTTCCGCGTTTTATGGCAAACACCTCGTTTTTACGACGATTAACCTCATCACAGAACGTGCTTCGCCACGTTTTAGAATCGGGCTGCATATCGACAGGCACGGAATCAACCGCAACCATCCTCGTATAAGAACAAGGAGGATAGCCCAGAACTGTCCACATCACCGGCTTGCCATTGTCGTATCCAACAACAATCGACGCGCTTGTCGACCGGCGAGGAATAAAATCCTGGTCTATAATCCATTCGTCAGNTCCGTCAAGCATGTCCTTGCCGAGGAGCGAATGATAGAAACTGCGTGACAGNCCATCGGTAAACGTGTANGGCGTAACGGTCTTNCCGGTTTCAATGTANGGAGTCAATAGNCACTTTGCAGTCTCCTCCCGTATGTATCCGAATCCCGCATCAGCTTCTCCCGAATAAGAATAATTGGTACGCAGCATAATTCCGGTCTTCTCGTCGGCGAGGTCATATTTTTTCCATGAGTAATCGTCGGTTTCAAAATAAGCTCCGGCACCCGACGCATCAATCACTCCGAAATTAGCCTGCACGCCGAGCGGCTTAGGCAGCTCCAGCAACAGCTGTTCAAAATCAGCCACAGTGCGACATCGTCTTAAAGCTGCCGACATCACCGCNCCTTCGCGATCCTTATAAGAAGCTGTGTCAGGAGCAAGATTATAGGAGGCGGTGTTCATAATAGCGAATCCCGCTTCGTTCACCCCTATCCACGCATCAGCGAGCAATGAGTCTCCGGCGTTAAACAGCGCCACATATTCAATATCACCCGGAACTGACGGCTTGACAGTCGCCACAAAATTATCTTCAAAGTCCGTATCACGGTTTTTCCATAGCATCGGCATACCGCTATCGGTCATACTGCCGCTTACAATTGCCGAAGTGCAAGCATCGACTGCCATTATCCCGGCAACAAGAGCCACTAAAATAAATACGATTCGTTTCATACCGCAAATATAGCGCATTAGCCCCACATCACGCACACCCGATGCTGTAAATATCGCCTTAATGCAATCAAATCACCACTCACTGACTTTGATTGGCAACTTTTTAAACCCCGTATGGAACTTTTTAGTATCTTTGTGCGACTAATAAATCAGTAAACGAAAAATCAATGAACGATTATATCGAAGCTAGGTTTGAATTAAAACCATGTGACGAAACAGCCACTGACGTGCTTGCCGCATTGCTGTGTGAAAAAGGTTATGAAAGTTTTGTTCCCGACGAAACAGGACTTACCGCATACGTGAAAAAGGAGCTTTTCGACCCGGAAATATTCAAAGAGATTATCAACGACTTCCCGATGGAAAGCGTCATAGAGGTCAAATGGACTACCGTCGAGGGGCGCGATTGGAATTCGGAATGGGAGAAGAACTATTTCCAGCCCATCATTGTGGACGATCTTTGCGTGATTCACAGCTCGTTTCACAAAGACATTCCGGCTATGCCCTACGACATCGTCATCGATCCCAAAATGGCTTTCGGGACAGGACATCACCAAACAACGTCGCTCATCATTCGGCAGCTACTGAAACTTCCCCTCGAAGGCAAATCAGTCATCGACATGGGTACAGGAACCGGTATTCTCGCCATTCTGGCGGCAATGCGCGGAGCGGCTCCGGTGAATGCTATCGAAATCGACGCATTCGCCCATGTTAATGCGGTTGAAAATGTAAAAATAAACCGTCATCCCGAAATCAATGTGATACTCGGCGACGCCACGGCTCTTGAATCACTCCAACCTGCCGACATATTTATCGCAAACATAAACCGCAATATCATCACAGCCGATATCCACTCATACTCTTCACGTCTACGCAAAGGCGGCTTAATGCTTCTGAGCGGATTTTATGAACACGATATTCCCGTAGTGGCTGAAGAAGCGGCAAAACACGGACTCGCCGAGGTTGACCACACCACCTGTGACAACTGGACATGCCTGAAACTAATCAAAGAATCTTAATTCCAAACAAATTATAGCAAAGAATGGAAATCATAACCGTAAACGACGTAGTGAAGGACTATTCAGGACACCGCGCCCTTGACCACGTAAGCCTTAATATTGACGAAGGCTGCGTGTACGGGCTACTTGGTCCAAACGGAGCCGGAAAGACTTCGCTCATCCGCATCCTCAACCAAATCACCCATCCCGATTCAGGCGAAGTGCTCCTAAACGGAAAGCCGATGACTCAGGAAGATGTGATGCACATCGGCTATCTACCCGAAGAGCGCGGACTATATAAAAAAATGAAAGTGCTCGATCACATTGTATTTCTTGGCAGATTGAAAGGAATGTCGAAAAATGACGCACGCCAAGCTGCTGAGGAATGGCTTGAACGCATGAATCTTTCAGAATGGAGCAACAAGAAAATCGAAGCGCTGTCAAAGGGAATGGCTCAGAAAGTGCAGTTCATCTCCACAGTGGTCCACAAGCCTAAACTGCTGATATTCGACGAGCCGTTCTCGGGATTTGATCCGGTAAACACCGAGCAACTCAAAAAAGAGATTCTGAGACTCAATCAGGATGGCGCTACAATCTTGTTCTCGACCCACAACATGGCATCGGTCGAAGAAGTGTGTGACAAATTTTCGCTAATAAACAATTCTAAAGTGGTGCTTCAGGGAAACGTCGGTGAAATACGCCGCCAGTTTGCGAAACACCTCTATCGCATCCACATCGCCGAACCGGTTCTGGCTCCCGACGACTCGCTGTTTACCATCGAGGCTGTCACGCCCCATCAGCTTGGCGGTTGCAACGCCACGATAAAGCTCAATCCCGGAATTGAAATTCGACAGGCAATCGACTCGCTCAACAAAAATTACACCCTGAAGGGTTTTGAAGAGATTCTACCCTCAATGCATGAAATATTCATCGAAACAGTAACAGGAACAAATGAACAAAAATAGATTTCTACTCATCATCGAGCGTGAGTACAAAGCGATTGTAGGGAAAAAATCATTCATCATAGTCACGCTTCTCGCCCCGGTCCTCATGATAGGGCTCATGTGCATCCCGGCACTCCTAATGAATATAAACAGTTCCGATGCGCGGCAAATCGCCATCGTCGACATGTCGGGAAAATATGGCAAGGACTTCAAGAATACCGACGATTATAGTTTCACCATTCTTGAAAATGTCCCTACCGAAAAAATAAAGCAGGAATATGAGAACGCCGATGGCGGAATATATGCCATTTTGGTTATTCCGGCAAATGTCGAATCAACGAAACAGGTCAACATCTACTCCGACACTCCCGTGAAGATGTCCCTCAACGAAGAGATAGAGGATGTGCTCAGCAAAAGCCTTTCCGATGCAAAAATCAGTTCTTATGACATTCCCGGGCTTTCAGAAATAATAGAAAAAAGCCAAATATCGGTTTCGGTAAAGAGCCACACGTGGGATGACGATGGGGAAAACGTGTCGTCAAGCACTCTATCAATGATTATCGGCATGGGACTTGCAATGCTGACTTATATGTTTGTCCTCATTTACGGAGCCATGATTATGAGNTCGGTTGTTGAAGACAAGACCAACCGCATAGTGGAAGTTATCGTGAGCTCTTGCCGCCCGCTTGAACTTATGCTGGGCAAAATAGTGAGCATCGCATTGGTGGGACTCACCCAGATAGCAGTTTGGGCGATATTCATAGGAATCGGAATTTTCGCAATGTCNGCGTTGGGAATAGGCACAGCGTCGCCCGATGCCGCCGCTCAGCTGCAGGGCGACATGTCGCAACTGCCCATTTCGGAAGGCGAAGAAATTGTCCAGGCGATACTTGGAGTGGACTGGCTGAAGATTCTCGTTATATTTGTCCTCTACTTCATAGGCGGTTATTTGCTTTACGCATCCTTGTTTGCCGGATTTGGCGCCGCAGTCGACCAGCAGAGCGACGCCAACCAGTTCATGACCCCCGTGATGATGATTATTATCCTGGCATTGCTTATCGGCGAAGGTTGTATGCAGGATCCCGACGGCACCCTCGGTGTTGTTTGCTCGTTCATTCCATTCACCGCTCCGATAGTCATGATGATACGACTCCCCTACGACGTTCCCACATGGGAAATTGCGGCAAGCATCGTTCTCCTCTATGGAACGGCATTGCTATTGATCTTCTTCGCTTCCCGTATCTATCGCACAGGCATACTGATGTATGGACGGAAAGTGACATTCAAAGAAATACTAAAATGGGCTCGATAATCGAGCCCATTTTCTTTTACGTCTCTATTTACCGCCTGAGACCACAATATTTCGGATAACCGCCTGAGTCGGCTTACCTGTAGATTTGAGTCTCAGAGTGAGTTTGTGAGGCACGGAAGCGTCAAGCTCATCTTCAAGCAAATGGAGCCAGGGGATATAAAGATTGCGGCTCCATGCCGTGTAGGTGTCTATCTCTCTAAAAGGCGCATCATCAATTCTATATTCCAAAACTCCCGACCTTGGTCCGCAAGCCATAAACAGCCCTATCGCGCTTCCGGTGAAAGGCACTGTGAACGTAGCTCCCGGTTCAGTCGCATGAAGCATAGGCACATTCACAAATCCGGGTCGTGTTTTTGCTTTGTCATCGGGTGTCCATGAATCAGAAAACTTCCAACCGCTCTTAATTTTAACATTGTCCATATCGATATATTTCCCGTCGACATAGCTGAACGGATCAAGCAGCTCGGGAACATCACGGGGCTTCAAAACCGGAGCAGAAACATTCCACATCGAGTCAAACAATTCATTTATAGACGCAGCATAATATTTGTGTCCGTCCCATGCCGGGTGAATGCCTCCAAATTCTTTCCATGTGAATTCGCCTCGGTTAATTCGCTCCGAAACCTCCCCTGCACAATTTATCGAGGGTATAAGATAGTGATTTGCCACACGGTCATGATTGAGAATCACGTCGGGAACCTGTCCCTTGGCAAACATATCGATGAAGTGGTCGTGAATAAAATGGAGCATGACAATATCGGTATAAGGATTCGCGTCAAGCGCATGACGCACCACGCCTTCCATGCCCCTCACTTGCTGTTGGGGCGTAAATCCGTTGCCGTAGTCATTCACCGCTCCTTCGATGAACATAAGGTCAATCGGTCCTGCCGAAAGTACGTCGGTCGCCATACGAAATGAGTGAGGGGTGGTACCCGCTGAAGGCAATCCCTGCTCCACGAAATCAAATTCCGTGTCAGGGAACCGTTGCTGAAGCTGCGCCTTAATCATGTCGCGCCACCCCTTCATGTGGGTGATCGACCCGCCAAAGAACACGACGCGCCCTTTCTTCTCTTTCTCAAAACGAGCCAGCGAATTTTGAAGCGAGCCCCTGACAGTAAATTTTTGATGCGACTTAAACTCAGGAGTATGGCTCACGACAAAATCCACTATCGGTTCGGGATTTTCAAGCCCGTGGGGATGATGGTCGGCGCCAGGCTTCATAATAAGCCTTACCGGACCTCCAAGACGCACGTACTCGTCACGCAAGAGCTTCATGTTGTCGGCAAACGGCACGACATTGTCGGAATCACCACACACGGCAAGTATAGGAACTCTATTTTCTGCCAACGGCTGCAGATTGCATATAGGATTGCCGGTGAATGTCTCGGGCGACGGTTCCTGAATTCCCCATAATGAAACAAACTCATTCCACTCCTTCTCGCGTTTTTTTCCAGGCCAGCTAAAAATATCGCACACCGGATTGTCGAGATAAAGCGACGCCACCTTCCGAGGATTGGCTGCAGCCCATCGCAAGGCATAATACCCTCCGCGGCTCAATCCTTCCAGAGTCACCTTAGGTGAAAACCCGTAAAGCGCCACCATACTATTATAGAAATCAGATCCCTCCTTAATCGAAGCAGGAGAGCCATAGTCATGAGTCACGTCATAATAAACCACATGAAAGCCCTTTTTCAACAAAGCCTCGTCGGCATTGGCAAAAGCTCCGAAAAATGCCGGACGCCATATCCACGGCTTACCTTCAAGAGCCTCTTCGGGCACAACAACCACAACATTGCGATTTTTATACTTGAAATCATATCGATCATGTCCCTTCCAATCGCTTTTAAAGCCGGGGAACGGCTGCTCCACATGGGATTTTTTTTCACCCGTCAAAGCGGAATAGATGGTTTCGGCAATGACTTTAGCTCCCTTTTCATTAGGATGCAGCGCATCGGCAAAACCATCCGCAAGCCCCATGGTGGGGGTATGAAGGTCTATGGCAGTGGCATGAAGTTTTTTCGCAGCCTTGTCAATCATCGGAATCAGTTCAGATGTCAGCACCTCTTCGCGCGACTTCATTTTGTCAGTATAGATTGTTACCGGATAGCACAGATATACCTTAACCGAAGGATTGTTTTTACGGAAACTGTTTACAAGCTCCGACATATCATTTATAAAATCGTCCTTATATTTCCATACGACAGGATTAGTATCATTAGTTCCGAGCTTCACCAACAGAATGTCGGGATTGTAATCCAACGCCTGCTGAAATGCATTCTCGCTCATGTAGGATTTCCCGCGACGAATCATAGTTTTAGCGCTTACGCCAAAATTACGCACTTCATAGTCGGGTCCGAGCATTTGAGCCAGCATCATCGGATAGCTGTCCTTTTCCCTGTTTGCCACCCCCACCCCATAGGTAATACTATTGCCGACGCAAGCCACTTTTATCGGACGCAGCCCGTAGACGCCGAGCGCCGACAATGCAATAATTGCAAATATCAGAATCCTGTTCTTCATGTAACATATATTTTTAATCCAAAATTAAGATTTACAAGTTTAAATATCTTTAAATAGGATTCCATTTATTATAAAAAACATGCTAAGGCTTCATATAATCGCAAATTTCCATTCGATTCACTCAAAAATTACCGGAAGATGGCTAAAAACATCTCTATATTTAAAATTGGAGCATTTGCACGTACGATTAATTACAAAATATCACAATTAAATAACAAAACGCTTGATTATGTCGCCAAATCACACTAATTTTGCAGCCTATTCTGAAAATAAGAAAAAAAATCACATATATGAGCGACAGATTATATATTTTCGACACCACTTTGCGCGATGGCGAGCAGGTTCCCGGATGCCAGCTCAACACCGTTGAAAAGATTGAGGTGGCAAAAGCTCTGGAGGAACTTGGCGTCGACGTGATTGAAGCGGGATTCCCTGTTTCAAGCCCGGGAGACTTCAACTCGGTAGTTGAAATATCAAAAGCCGTGACCTGGCCAACTATATGCGCGCTGACACGCGCTGTGGAGAATGACATTCGCGTTGCCGCCGACGCGCTTAAATACGCAAAACGCAAACGCATCCATACCGGAATCGGGACTTCGGACTATCACATAAAGTATAAGTTCAACTCTTCGCGCGAAGAGATTCTCGAACGTGCTATCGCATGTGTCAAATATGCGAAACGCTTTGTTGAGGACGTGCAGTTCTATGCCGAGGATGCCGGAAGAACCGACAACGAGTATCTCGCTCGTGTCGTTGAAGCGGTTGTAAAAGCCGGCGCTACCGTGGTGAACATTCCCGACACAACAGGCTATTGCCTTCCTTCGGAATTCGGAGAAAAGATCAAATACCTGATGGAGCATGTGGACGGAATCCACAATGTGACCATCGCCACCCACTGCCACAATGACCTCGGCATGGCTACCGCCAACACCATGTCGGGAGTGATGCACGGAGCCCGTCAAGCGGAAGTGACTATAAACGGTATCGGCGAACGCGCCGGCAACACCTCGCTTGAAGAGGTGGCTATGATATGCAAATCCCACCGTGAACTTGACATTACCACCAATATCAACACGACTAAAATTTACGGAATAAGCCGCATGGTGTCAAGCTTGATGAATATGCCTGTGCAACCGAACAAAGCGATCGTCGGAAGAAACGCCTTCGCCCACAGTTCAGGCATCCATCAGGACGGAGTGCTTAAAAACAGGGAAAGCTATGAAATCATTGATCCGAAAGACGTTGGTGTAGATGAAAACTCAATCGTGCTCACCGCTCGTTCAGGCAGAGCCGCTCTCAAACACCGTCTACATGTGCTCGGCATTGACCTTTCAAAAGAAGCGCTTGACAAGGCTTACGAAGGCTTCTTACGCCTTGCCGACAAAAAGAAAGAAATCAATGACGACGACGTGTTGATGCTTGCCGGCGAACATCACAAAGCTTCTCATCGCCTGAAACTGGATTTCCTCCAGGTGACAGCAGGAGTCGGGATACAATCAGTCGCCTCAGTGGGACTCGATATCGCAGGAGAGAAATTCGAAGCGTGCGCGTCGGGCAACGGTCCTGTCGATGCCGCCATCTCGGCAATTAAACAGATAATACGCCGCAAGATGCTTGTCAAGGAATTCCTNATNCAGGCNATCAACAAGGGCAGCAACGACATCGGAAAGGTTCACATGACAGTGGAACACGACGGAGTTAGCTACTATGGCTTCTCGGCAAATACCGACATCGTAGCTGCGAGCGCTGAAGCTTATATCGACGCAATCAACAAATTTGTCCACTAACAAACGAAAACAACAACCATAATGGCAAATACATTATTTGACAAAATCTGGGACTCACACGTGGTGAACCTCATCGAAGGAGGTCCCTCTCAATTATATATCGACCGCCACTATTGTCATGAAGTGACAAGCCCGCAAGCATTCGACGGGCTCAGGCAAAGAGGGCTGCAGGTGTTCCGCAAGGATAAAACCATCTGCTCCCCCGACCACAATATTCCTACTAAAAATCAGGAACTGCCTATTGCCGACCCAGTGTCACGAAATCAGGTCGAGACCCTGACCCGCAACGCCAACGAATTCGGGCTGACTCTTTTCGGTCTCGGNCACAAGAAGAACGGTATCATCCACGTGATCGGTCCGGAAAACGGATTGACCTTACCGGGGCAGACGATAGTGTGCGGCGACAGCCACACTTCAACCCACGGAGCATTCGGAGCAGTAGCGTTCGGAATCGGAACTTCAGAAGTGGAAATGGTGCTCGCATCGCAATGTATTCTCCAGCCCAAGCCAAAGACAATGAGAATAAATGTCAACGGCAAACTGCGCCCCGGAGTGACCGCAAAAGACATCGCGCTCTACATTATCGCAAAGATGACCACAGGCGGCGCCACAGGATATTTCGTAGAATATGCCGGCGACACAATCCGCAATCTTTCAATGGAGGAGCGCATGACTGTGTGCAACCTTTCAATCGAAATGGGAGCGCGAGGAGGCATGATCGCACCCGACGAAACCACTTTCGCTTATGTTGAAGGAAGGGAATATGCACCCAAAGGTGAAGAATGGGATAAAGCTCTCGCCTATTGGAAAACGCTGAAGAGCGATGACGACGCAGTATTCGACAAAGAAATAAATTTTGACGCCGCTGATATCGAACCCCGAATCACTTTCGGAACAAACCCCGGAATGGGCATAGGAATAAGCGAAGCTATCCCGGCTCCCGATCCTAACGATGAAGCCGGAAAAATATCCTATGACAAGTCGCTTGAATATATGGGCTTCTCTGTCGGAGAAAAACTGGAAGGACACCCAATTGACTATGTGTTCCTCGGCAGTTGCACGAATGGCAGGATTGAAGATTTCCGCGCCTTTGCATCGATTGTGAAAGGAAAGAAAAAAGCTGACAACGTAACCGCCTGGCTTGTGCCCGGTTCATGGATGGTAGACGAACAGATAAAAGCCGAGGGAATTGACAAAATTCTTGAAGAAGCAGGCTTTGAGCTTCGCCAGCCCGGATGCTCGGCTTGTCTCGCCATGAACGAGGACAAGATTCCGGCAGGAAAACTCGCCGTGTCCACATCNAACCGCAATTTCGAAGGACGACNGGGACCCGGCGCCCGCACAATTCTCGCAGGTCCGCTGGTTGCNGCCGCATCGGCAATAACCGGCAAACTCACCGACCCGAGAAAACTGTAATCATGTACAAGTAAAAAGAATCCAAGATGAAAGAAAAATTCACCACCATAGTATCTACCTGCGTTCCCCTTCCAATGGAAAACGTGGACACCGACCAGATAATACCGGCTCGTTTTCTTAAAGCAACCTCACGTGAAGGTTTCGGAGAAAATCTTTTCCGTGACTGGCGTTATGACAAGGACGGAAATCCAATCAAAGATTTCGTGCTTAACGACCCGACTTATTCAGGTTGTATCCTTGTAGCAGGAAAGAATTTCGGTTCAGGATCAAGCCGCGAACATGCAGCATGGGCAATAGCCGACTACGGTTTTCGCATAGTAGTTTCAAGTTTCTTCGCCGACATTCACAAAAACAATGAACTTAACAATTTCGTGCTGCCAGTAGTAGTGTCAGAGGAATTCCTTGCAGAACTTTTTGACTCGATCGCAGCAAATCCTAAGACCGAGGTGAAAGTAGATTTGCCTTCGCAAACAATAACAAACCTCGCTACCGGCAAAAGTGAAAATTTCGAGATAAACCCCTATAAAAAACATTGTCTCGCCGAAGGTCTTGACGATATTGAATTCCTATTGTCGAAAAAAGCTGATATCGAAGCTTACGAAGCCGGCAAATGACAACTAAAATTGAAATAATGGACACCACCCTCAGGGATGGTGAACAGACTTCCGGAGTATCATTCTCCGCCTCTGAAAAACTATCGATTGCGCGATTGCTGCTCGAAGAGCTTAAAGTTCATCGAGTGGAAATCGCATCGGCTCGTGTGTCGGACGGCGAGCGCGATTCAGTGAGAGCGTTGTGTGACTGGGCTCGCTCGACGGGAAATCTTAACAAGCTGGAAGTGCTTGGATTTCTCGACAACGGCAAGTCGATCGAATGGATAAAAAGCGTAGGAGCAAAAGTGGTGAATATTCTGTCGAAAGGTTCTGAAAAACATTGTCGCCTCCAACTTAAACAGACTCCCGAAGAACATGCGCAGAATATCCGAGCCGAAGTCATGAGAGCTGTCGACGCAGGGCTTGATGTGAATCTCTATCTTGAAGACTGGTCAAACGGGATGAAGAACTCACCCGCCTACGTGTTCAATTTGATGGATTCAATTAAAGACCTGCCCATCAAACGCTTTTTGCTTCCCGACACGCTGGGCATTCTGAACCCCTACGACACGTTGGCGTTCATGCACAAGATGACAACCAGATTTCCGGAAATACATTTTGATTTCCATGCCCACAATGACTATGATCTCGCAACGTCCAACGTGTATGCCGCCATAAAGGGAGGAGCGAAAGGGATCCACGTCACCATCAACGGGCTCGGAGAGCGCGCGGGAAACGCCACTTTATCAAGCGCCCTCGCCGTGATCCACGACCAACTTCAATGCGAAACCGGAGTGGATGAAAGCAAAGTGAACAAAGCGAGCCGCATCGTGGCATCATTTTCCGGAATCACAATTCCGCCAAACAAGCCTATAATAGGAGAAAGCGTGTTCACTCAATGCGCAGGAGTGCATGCCGACGGCGACAACAAGAACAATCTATATTACAACGACCTCCTTCCCGAACGCTTCGGGAGAGAGAGAGAGTATGCCCTCGGCAAAACGTCGGGCAAAGCCAACATAAAGAAAAATCTCGAAGCGCTTGGCATAGTCCTTTCCGATAAGGACATTCAAAAAGTGACACGCCGCATAATTGAGCTCGGCGATAAAAAAGAACTTGTCACTCAGGAAGACTTGCCATTTATCGTTGCCGACGTGATAAAGCACGTAGAGCAACAGGACAAGGTAAAGGTGATAAACTATGCGCTGAACTTATCGCAGGGACTACGCCCCACCGCTACAGTGAAACTCTCGATAAACGGAAAGGAGTATCAGATGAGCGCCGCCGGCGACGGTCAGTATGACGCATTTGTAAAAGCAGTGAGAAACATTTACGCCGAACTTGACAAGGAATTTCCCACTCTCACAAATTACGCCGTCAATATTCCTCCCGGCGGAAGAACCGACGCATTGGTGCATACGACCATCTCGTGGGATTACAAGGGGCATTCAATGAAAACGCGAGGACTTGACGCCGACCAAACCGAAGCGGCTATACAGGCAACTCTGAAAATGCTCAACATAATCGAAAATCAACAAAAATAAACAACAATAAATCCATCAAACTATGAACTTTAAGATTGCAGTGTTGCCCGGTGACGGCATTGGACCCGAAATATCGGTTCAGGGAGTCGACGTGATGGCAGCCGTATGTGAACGCTTCGGTCATAATGTAGAATTCAAATATGGAATCGTAGGAGCCACAGCTATTGACGCAGTCGGCGATCCTTTCCCCAAAGAAACTTTGGAACTCTGCAAGGAGAGCGACGCAGTGCTGTTCTCGGCAGTGGGCGACCCGAAGTTTGACAACAATCCTGCGGCAAAAGTGCGTCCCGAGCAAGGACTCCTCGCTATGCGCAAACAGCTTGGACTTTTTGCCAATATCCGTCCGGTAGAGACGTTCAAATGCCTCATTGACAAATCGCCGCTTAAACGCGAAATAGTCGACGGAGCTAATTTTATCTGTATCCGCGAGCTTACCGGAGGTATGTATTTCGGAGAGAAATTTGAATCAGACGACGTGGCTTATGACACCAACTACTACACCCGTAAGGAAATAGAGCGCATTCTGCGTGTTGGATTTGAATATGCCCGCAAACGCAACAAGCACCTCACTGTGGTCGATAAAGCCAATGTGCTCGCATCATCACGCCTGTGGCGCAAAGTAGCACAAGAGATGGAACCGCAATTCCCTGATGTAAAGACTGACTACATGTTTGTCGACAACGCTGCAATGAAAATGATTCTTGACCCTCGTTTCTTTGACGTGATGGTTACCGAGAACACTTTCGGCGACATCCTCACCGACGAAGGCTCGGTTATCTCCGGTTCGATGGGACTGCTTCCGTCGGCATCTACAGGAGAAAGCACTCCTGTTTTCGAACCCATCCACGGCTCATGGCCTCAAGCTAAAGGTCTTAATATCGCCAACCCGCTTGCCCAGATTCTATCGGTAGCAATGCTGTTTGAGTATTTCGGGCTTGCCGAGGAAGGCAAACTCATCAGAAAAGCGGTCGACGCTTCTCTTGACGCAGGAGTGAGCACCCCCGACATCACCGGCGATAAAGGCACACAATATGGCACCCGTGAAGTCGGAGCCTGGATTGTCGAATATATCCGCAATAAATAATATTTCATCTATATGTGTCATTGCAGCCGCCACGGTGAAGCGTGGCGGCTGCAATGTTTTTAGCATATCCGCTACAATTAAATATTTTATTTCTATCTTTGCAGTGTCAAGGGGGACTCTAATCCTGCGACAGACATAATAAGGAAGCGTTTTGCTTCATTCCGCTTGATGAATCTGGACAATTCACCACTGAGTAAGGANTGCAGTCANATGCTCCCTCTTGGTTGATACGTATATGCATTTATACATATAAGCCAAGAGTGTGAGTCGGCATATTCTCATCTATACTCATGGCTGTCCAGAGCCAATCAAGCTGATGACGCAATATCGGCTCACACTTTCTTTGTATTAACTAATTCGATTACGTTATCTTCAGTGCCGAGAAGTTGACCATCACTCATGACCACACTAACATCCAGCTTCCTATACGCACTGTCGCGCAGATACTGCGGAATTTCCAGCCCGCTAACAACTTATATCCTCGGAAGAAAAATAGGCATCTCCATGAGGAAAGCAGGGATCTCCCTGAAGCGAATAAATACAGTCCATCTGCTGGGAAATAGCTATCACGGAGTCGCCACAATAAAAGGGAAGCAGATTCACTTGTCAATCACTGCCGACATTAATGGAAAGATAAAGTGTCGCGCAGCATTATTGAGATAGGATTCCCCGCTTCTATTTAATCAGCTCCAGCAATTGGGGAAGAGCGTCAATCACTGCCGTCGCGCCAGCCTTCTCCAGCTCCTCATAGTTTGAATTCCCGTAGGTGACCCCAACGGTCTTGCATCCTGCTCCGCTTCCCATCGCAATGTCAACCGGCATATCACCCACTACAATTGCTTCCGCCGGCAATTTTTTCAGTATTTCAAGCGTCTTGAGCACAGGTTCCGGATCAGGTTTCGCATGATCCACGTCATCAGCTCCAAGAATCAGTTTAAAGAAATGGGAGATATGGTTCTCATCACAAAATTCTATCAGCGACCAGCGCGAGCGCGATGAAGCTACCGACATTTCGATTCCCATTTCATGGAGTTTTTCAAGCGTTTCCATAACTCCGGGATAGAGTTTCGGGATGAGTTTTGATTTATTTACAATGAAGATTCGGCGATAAGCGTCGACACACTTGGCAATCTCAGCCTCAGAATAATCGGGATAAAGCTGTCGGAATCCCTCTTCCAGAGGCACGCCGATGGTTGCCTGACACTCTGCCTCAGAGCGGGGTTGCGCGCCGGCTTCTTTTATGGCAGCCTGATAGGTGGCAAGAATTGTTGCCGTAGTGTCGGCAAGCGTTCCGTCAAAATCAAATATAATAAGTTGAGGTTTCATTCCCATATTTTTTCAGTTGCATCATTACTTCTGTAAAAATAACAAATTTCATCGACAAAGGATTGATTTGGCTCAGTAGAAATTTCCGGTTGCGCCCCTAAGCCTACACGGGAGAAAGGAACCCGAAAGGGTTCATCCATCGGTAGCCGCGGGTGGAGCCCACAGGGCGGAACCCACGGAAAGAGGATTTCCAACAGTTTCGATTCTGAAAGAATCATCAACCGGAGTTGTTCCCCCAGAACTCCGAATTGCGGTGGATTTGAAATAATTAAGTCAAGGTTCTTTTGCTGCCGTTTTGGCGGGGCGA
>WFMA01000008.1 GCA_009177195.1 Bacteroidales bacterium
AACCGAAGAATACAAGAACGACAACAAGCCCGTGACTGAAGCCACTTGGAAGGCAGTCAAGGAGATTGCCGTTAAAGAGCTTTCTAANAAGAAACTCTACGTAGTNGACCGTTTCTGCGGCGCNAACAAGNANNCCNGCATGGCAGTGCGCNTCANCATNGAAGNTGCATNGCAGGCTNACTTCGTGACCAANATGTTCATCGNTCCCANCGAAGAGGAGTTGAAGGACTTCAAGCNCGATTNCGTTNNTTACAACGCATCGAAGGCTAAAGTTGAAAACTACAAGGAACTGGGTCTTAACTCAGAAACCGCAGTTGTGTTCAACATCACTTCACGCGAGCAGGTTATCATCAACACATGGTATGGCGGCGAAATGAAGAAGGGAATGTTCTCAATGATGAACTACTTCCTTCCCCTTTCAGGCATCGCTTCAATGCACTGTTCAGCCAACACCGACAAGAACGGCGAAAACACCGCTATCTTCTTCGGTCTTTCAGGAACAGGCAAGACCACCCTTTCTACCGATCCGAAACGTCTTCTCATCGGTGACGACGAACACGGCTGGGACGACAACGGAGTGTTCAACTTCGAAGGCGGATGCTATGCAAAGGTTATCAACCTTGACAAGGAAAGCGAGCCCGATATCTACAACGCCATCACCCGCGACGCTCTTCTTGAGAACGTGACTGTTGACGCTGAAGGCAAAATCGACTTCAAGGACAAGAGCGTGACTGAAAACACCCGCGTTTCTTACCCGATCAACCACATCGAGAGCATCGTTCGCCCCGTATCGGCAGGTCCGGCTGCAAAGAACGTAATCTTCCTTTCAGCTGACGCATTCGGCGTTCTTCCTCCGGTTTCTATCCTTACTCCGGAGCAGACCAAATATTACTTCCTTTCAGGATTCACCGCTAAGCTTGCAGGTACTGAGCGCGGCATCACCGAGCCGACTCCCACATTCTCGGCATGCTTCGGCCAGGCATTCCTTGAACTCCACCCCACAAAATACGCTGAAGAACTCGTTAAGCGCATGGAGCAGAGCGGAGCAAAGGCATATTTGGTGAACACCGGCTGGAACGGAACAGGCAAGCGTATCTCTATACGTGACACCCGCGGTATCATCGACGCTATCCTTGACGGCGCTATCCTTANGGCTCCGANCAAGANGCTTCCTATCTNCGATTNTGAAATCCCGACCGAACTTCCGGGCGTAGATCNCAAAATCCTTGATCCCCGCGACNCTTATGCCAACCCCGAAGAATGGTATAAGAAAGCCNACGACCTCGCATCTCGCTTCATCAACAACTTCAAGAAGTATGAGAACAACGAGGCAGGAAAGGCTCTCGTTGCCGCAGGTCCTCACTTGGAAAAATAATCCATCGGGATTACACTAATATTCATAAGGACGGGCTTACAAGTCCCGTCCTTATTTTTTCCTTATTTCTATACTTACCCGTCATTAAACACAAAATCCCCCTTCTATACCGAAAATGAACAAGACACTTACCGCTCTCGCCGCAGCATTGACACTCACCGCCGCCACGGCTTCAGCCAAGGTGATTCCCGGCGCGCTGATGACCGACAACATGGTGCTTCAACAGAATAGCAACTGCCGCATATACGGAAAAGCCGATCCCGGAACGGAAATATCAGTCACGCCATCGTGGAACGGCAAGACCTATAAAACCTCGACCGACCGCACCGGGGAATGGTGCCTTGCGGTGGAAACTCCTGAAGGAAGCTTCACTCCTTACTCAATCACCATTTCCGACGGCGAGCCCCTCACACTGAAGAATGTGCTCGTAGGCGAGGTGTGGCTCGCTTCGGGGCAATCCAACATGGAAATGCCGCTCAGGGGCTTTCCCGGCTGCTGCACTGAAGGCGGATATGACGAAATAGTTTCTTCAAGGCAATATGCCGACAAGGTGAGATTTTTCACCGTGCCGCTGTCGCAGAGCTACGAGCTTGTCGACACGATAGGCGCCGAGTGGACAGTGCCGTCGCCTGAAACGTCGCCCCGCTACAGCGCGCTCGCCTGGCACTATGCCACGCAGATGGCTGACGCGCTCGATGTCCCGGTGGGAATCGTAAGCGCCGCCTACGGAGGGGCGAAAGTAGAAAGCTGGATGCCGAGAGACCTGTTGAGGGAGTACAGCGACGTGTCGCTCAATCCCGAGGATATAGAAAAGACAGTGGGCTATCATCGCCCCATGCTGATGTATAACGCAATGTTCAACCCGGTTAAGAACTACACTTACCGCGGGATAATATGGTATCAAGGATGCTCCAACGTGGCTACCTACTCCACTTATGCCGACCGTCTTGAGACGATGGTTAAGCACTGGCGCAAGGAAATAGGGCTGGGCGACATTCCGTTCTACGCAGTGGAAATAGCTCCATATCAATATACGGACCCGGGCGAGAAAGGGCGTTCGCCGTTCCTGCGCGAGGCTCAATGGGATGCCGTGAAGAGGATTCCCAACAGCGGGATGATTTCGACCAATGACCTCGTGAAGCCTTACGAACGCTACAATATCCATCCCGGCAACAAAGCTGAAGCAGGACACCGCCTGTGTCATCTTGCACTCAACAAGACGTATGGCAAGACACAGTTTTTCGCTGAAAGCCCGCGATACAAGTCGCACCGATTCATTGACGGAGCGGCATGGGTGGCAATCGACTCACCGTCAAACGGAATTTGCCGCAACTATGACATCGAGGGATTTGAGCTTGCAGGACCTGACCGGGTGTTCCATCCAGCCGACTCAGTGTGGCTCCACTGGCAGACTAATGAGATGGTCGTTTCGAGCAAGGAGGTGCCTGAACCGGTAGCGGTGCGTTACGGGTTCCGCGACTTTCTCCCCGGCACGCTCTATGGGGGTAACTACCTCCCGCTCATTCCCTTCCGCAGCGACGACTGGGACACTCCCACCGACTAAGACCCCGACTCATAATAAAAAAGCAATCCGGAGCAATCGATATCGATCGTTCCGGATTGCTCTTATATTCTTATAAAGGAGCCGTCACGCAGGCTTGATTAGTGGCAGCCGCCGCAGCCTTCGCCACAACCGCCGTCACCGCAACCGCCCTCGTGGTTGCAACCGCATCCACAACCGCTTGCGGGCTGAATCTCTTCGGGGGTAGCGTCGCGCACCACTCCGATTGTGCCCTCAAAACGCACGTCCTTTCCTGCAAGAGGATGGTTGAAGTCCATGACAACCTCATTGTCGGTCACCTCGATGACTTTTCCCGAAATGCGATAGCCGTCCTGAGTCATCATGGGGATGACAGCGCCGACTTTCACATGGTCGGCGTCAAACTTGCCGTCGACTTCAAAGATATATTTTTCAAGGCGAGCCACCTGCTCGGGATCATATTCGCCAAATGCCTCTTTTGCCGATACTTTGACATCGAACTTGTCACCTGTAGAAAGTCCTTCGATAGCCTTTTCAAGCGGAACAATCACGCCACGGGTCACTCCGAAGACAATCTTTTCAGGATCTTCGGGAGCCACCTGATGTACCAATTTGTCCCCTTCGGGATTCACTTCATAGAGGTCATATACCATCTCGACATATTTGCCGGGTTCTATCTTTTCCATAATTATAAAGTTTAGTGTTAGTTATACAACTATATAACAAAAATCGTGCCAAAAAGATGTCACAAATTGGTGCCGAACGCGCTTAACAACGCCGAACTTATCGACATGTAGATGACCATGCCTATAATATCGTTGGTAATCGAGATGAAGGGACCGGTGGCGAGCGCGGGGTCGATCTTGAAGCGTTCAAGGGTCAAGGGCACGAATGTGCCGAAAATCGAAGCGAACACGACCACGGCGAATAGCGACAGCGACACGGCGATGGTGGTGACCTGGGTGGGACCGAGGGAGAAGATGTTGTAGACCAGCACCAGCAACGAGATGATGCAGGCGTTGAGCAAGCCCACTCCACACTCTTTGAATATCTGCTTTGCCGCCCCTTTCACGTCGAGCGAGCCGTTGGCAAGACCCTGCACGATGATAGCCGATGACTGAATTCCTACATTTCCTCCGGTTCCTCCGATGAGGGGAATGAATAGAGCCATTGCGGGATTCAGTGCGAAACCAGCCTCGAAGTGTCCGAGGATGAGCGAGTTGCCGATACCGCCAATCATTCCGATAAGCAGCCATGGCAAACGCGCCTTAGCCTGATAGAAGACGGTGTCGTCGCTCTCGACATCGGCTGAAAGACCTGACGCCAACTGGTAGTCGCGCTCACGTTGCTCGCGCGCCTCGTCCATGACGTCATCGACGGTAATCTGTCCCACGAGCCTGCCGATGGAGTCGACGACCGGCATAGCCACGAGGTCATATTTTTCAAAGTCAAGAGTGAGGTCGTCGATAGGAGTGTCGGTTTTCACGGCGACGGGATCGGTCTCCATCACGTGTTTTATTTTCGACACCGAGGGGTGGGTAATCATTTTTTTCAAGGGGAACACTCCGCGCAGTTTGTAGTCATTGTCGACCACGTATACATTGTAGATTTCGTCCATGTCCTCGGCTTGCTTGCGCATTTCCTGGACACACTGTGGCATACTCCAATTCTCGTTCACGACAATCATCTCGGTTCCCATCAAACCGCCGGCGGTGTCCTCGTCATATTTCAAGAGGTCGATGATGTCGCCCGCCTGTTCCATGTCGTCGATGTGGGAGAGGATTTCGTCGCGATCCTCCTCGTCGAGCTCCTGGATTATGTCGACGGCGTCGTCAGTGTCGAGGTGGTCAATGACCTGCTTGGCGATGTCCTCGCTCGACATGGCGCTTAGCAGCTTGTGGCGGTCATCCTCGTCGAGCTCCATCAAGACGTCGGCAGCCATTTCGCCATCGAGCTGCCTGAACAGGAACTCGGCTTCCTCAAGATCAAGATCCTTGTAGAGCTCGGCGATGTCGGCGGGATGGAGCTGAGAAAGCTCTTTGCGCGCCAACTCCTCGTCGTGACACTCTATGATGTCGCGGATCTGGTCAAGATATTCAGGTGTAAATTCTTTCATTGTTCAGTTTCGGGAGACTCACCGCCACGCATGGCGGCAACTTTATTGGTCAAAGTCACAAAATCGGCAACGCTCAGTTGCTCGGGGCGCTCTTTCCACACGGGGTCGTCGTCAAGCTCGACACCGGCGGGGAGGATGCCGCGAAGGGAGTTGCGCAGAGTCTTGCGGCGCTGCCCGAAAGCGGTTTTCACGATGAGCTTGAACAGGCGCTCGTCGCAGCCCAAATCAGTCACTCCGTTGCGCACGCAGCGTATTACCCCCGATTTCACTTTGGGCGGAGGATTAAACACATTCTCGTCGACGGTGAAGAGATATTCCACGTCATACCATGCCTGGAGCAGCACGCTGAGAATGCCGTAAGCTTTCGAGCCGGGACCCGACGCAAGACGCTCGGCGACCTCGCGCTGCAACATTCCCGAGCAACATGGAATCGCATCGCGGTATTCGAGAACCTTAAAAAATATCTGGGAAGATATGTTGTAGGGATAGTTTCCAATCACGCAGAATTTATCCGCGCCCATTATCTCGGTGAGGTCCATTTTCAAGAAATCGCCCTCGACGATGCGGCCGTCAAGCTCGGGGAAATTCGTTTTGAGATAGGCCACGCTCTCGTCATCGATTTCGACAACCCTCACATCGTGTCCGGCATCAATAAGAAAACGGGTGAGCACACCCATTCCGGGACCGATTTCGAGAACAGGCACGCCTTTATAAGCGTCGAGCGTCGACGCAATGCGTGACGCCACCGACAAATCGGTCAGAAAATGCTGACCTAAAGCTTTCTTTGGTTTGACTTTCTGCATCACCTCTCTTTTAGTGATTAATAAAATACAAACTTAGCCAGAATTTTTGAAAAATCCCTTACCTGACCCCCGAAAAATGCATCGATAGTCGACAAGTAATCCACATACCACGCCTATCTCACGGAGTCAAGCAGCTCGGGAGAGGGCGACTCGAAGTTTGAGATTCCGAGTTTCACAGCTTTGAGGTCGTTGAGAGTGTGGATGGGAGGATCTACATCGTCAGGCAATGGAAGCCCCGAAAACTCACCGAAATAAAGCAAACAGGCATCTTTCCACCACACAGCATCACGCGCTTGGGTTGCGAGCCGGGTTTCAACATCCCGGTAACGCCCGGGATAAATCCACGGCGCTACATCGCTCCAGGTTTGTTGCATCCGCGTCACCGCATCACACCCGCGCTGATAGTATCGGCAAAGCTCATTCCAGAGAGTGTCGCCCGATTTCATGCGATGGGTCCACGGAAGATGATGGAACCAAAGCAGCAGATTGTCGGGGCAGGTGACCGGATTTCCATACAGCCCGGAATAAGGCTCAGGATATTGCGCCACGGCATTGCTACCCGTCGAAGAGCGGTCAAACCCTATACCTGCCGAGTCGGCGCGATGATAGTAGGATGGGAGCCAATCGGGTCGTGCTCCGTCACGTTGGCACCAAGGTTCGGGTCCGTAATGATGTCCGAACGCAAAGAGGTGATGAAGCCCGAGGGGCATCATGTAGTCCACCACCGCCTCACGGCTTCCGAGAATCATTTCCAAAAGTCGGTCGGTAACGTCGACGGGCGTTTTCAAGGGGTCATACAGACTCATCGGCATCCATTCGAGGGCAATTTCACTTGCAGTCAAGCGAGGATTCCAGGCAAGGCGCCCGAATGCATACCAATTTGCCTGCGCCAACGGATTGCCTGTCCAGTTGCGGTCATCGCCAATATTCGCCACTCCGGCAAGAGCTTTCAGCGACGACGGGTCAACATGGCTGAAAAATTCCTCCCACGTATCGGCAAGAAAGGCAAGATGATTACTTTGTCCGAGATACTCCTGGGTAATCTGAAACTCCGCCATGCGGGACGTGAGCGGCATAGCTCCAAAAAGAGGGCTGAACGGCTCACGCGGCTGAAAATCAACAGGACCGTTCTTAATCTGTATTATCACATTGTCGTCAAACTGTCCGTCAAGGGGTTCAAACTCCATGTATGCTTGCTTGGCGCGATCGTCGTCAACGGGTGAATACACAAAAGCGCGCCACATTACCACCCCGCCGTGAGGCTTGAGCGCCCGGGCGAGCATGTTGGCGCCTTCGGCATGGGTGCGACCGTAATCACACGGTCCCGGCTGCCCCTCGGAATTAGCCTTGACAAGAAATCCGCCGAAATCAGGTATCAGGCGATATATCTCGCCACATTTCGCTCTCCACCACCGCGCCACAGCATCATCGGCAGGGTCGGCGGTCGCAAGCCCTCCGAGCCTCATGGGTGAAGCGAAATTCACCGAAAGGTAGACCTTAATGCCATAGGGGCGGAATATGTCGGCAAGAGCTGCGACCTTTTCAAGATAATCATGCGACAGAATCGCCGGAGACGCATTAACATTATTAATAACTGCTCCATTTATGCCTATCGACGCATTGGCTCGGGCATACTCCTCATAGCGCGGAGAGATTACTTCGGGCAATTCGTTCCATTTCCACAGACTGCCGCCGGCATATCCCCGCTCGACTGTTCCGTTGAGATTGTCCCAATGGTTGAGTATGCGCAAATCGTAGACCGGTGTTTCTCGCACTTCCTCCACGAGCTCCTTGCCCATTGCCTGAACACGCAGCAGATGGTAGCTCCCGTAGAGAAGTCCGGCATCACCGGCAGCCGCTATGNTGATTTCCCGGCAGCCCGGAGTAATGATATATCCGTCACTGCCCAGAGACTCGTCCTCAGTAATCCTAAGCACTATTTTCTGCCCGCCGGTCCATGCTCCCGAGAGCTCGGCAACAGCTATGCGAGCGGTTGCCGAACTGAGGTCGCACACCACTTCAGCCACGCCCGTAGCAGATTTTGCCGGAAGCCACAGGCGCCTACNGTCGTCAGCGATAGGGGNTTCGATATCTTCACCCGCATCGGCATAGCCCCATAATTTCNCCGGAGCATCACGCTTGATGACCATGCCTGACAAAAGTATCGACGGAAGTTCCACAACTCCTCTCATCGTCATCGGCAATATCACCGACATTGCGAATAACAATATCTTTAAATTGCGACCATGACTCACCGATATCTTATCCATTGCACGTAATTTTTGTCAGTAAAGATAGCAAATTTATATCAGCAGCGGAAACACATAGTCTCCAAGACAGCTTTATCCCCGGAGAAATGTGACAAATCTCCGGGGATAAGCGACCCTATCTAACCAAAAATAAAATAATTACGCTTACGATACCGGCTCCAGCCTGACGGCGATGGGGCACATGTATTCCTTTCCGTTATAGCTTTTTCCTTTTAATACGCATTTCACCGCACCCGCCGGCAGCGACACCGTTCCTGCCTTCNGACTGTTGGTACCTTGTCGCTCAAGGNATNGGGTGTANTACACTTCAAATTCCTTGCCGCCGACCTCGACAATCACCGTTCCTGAATCTTGAGGCGTAGCAGTGTTATAGTCCAGATAGATGTCATATTCCGCCGGGGCGTTAAGGCGAGTGTTCCACATCATCATCTGGTCGTTGCGCGTCCAGTTTTTCACATAGTTGCGGTTCACCTTTCCATCGCCATAGGCAAGTCCGCTGCCGACACGCTCGGCATCAAACACAAGCAGGCGGTTGGTGCGTTTATGGTCAAGTAGTCTCGCAGTGTTATTGCCAGGGAGGCGCTTATCGACCACCAGCGCAAGCAATGAATTTTTATCGTCGATCGCTTTGTCGGGAACATCTATCACATAGTCGTCTTGGTTTAGACGGCTGAATGTGACCGGAATGCTCTTGTCGGCAACCCAGTAGCCCGACTTAATATTTGATCGGAGCCCGCCCAAAACGAGCTTGCCGTCATTGACCCAGTCAAACACATGGGCATAGAGAGTGTCGCCTTTCCAAGTGGTTACGCCCCACTGCTGCACAGGGAGGTCAGAACGCTCGACACCATAAATGCCTTCGCCGTTCACTTTGAGCCAGTCGCCAACGCCACGGAAAATCTCAACATCCTTCTCATCCCACTTGCCGTTGCCCATGGGACCCACGTTCATCAATATATTGCCCCCTTTCGATGCCGCGCTCGCCACGAGCTGCACGAAATGTTTCGGCGACTTGCGCACAGTGTCGACAACACTGTAGCCGTAGGACTCGTTGGTTGTGGGAATCGACTCCCAGTAGCCTTGAGTGACGGGGAAATATGCCGCCCGGTCGCCGGTGTTGGCATAGTCGCCGAGATTTCCCGAAGCAAAACGCGCCAAGCGCCCGTTGACCACTATTTTGTTGTCTTTATCGGCTTGGCGGATAGCCTCCAGAATGCGCACATTGAGATAGAGGGGCAGCTTAGCCGGAGTGTCAAACCACAGTATGTCGGGGTCATAGAGGGCGATCAGTTCCTGAATCTGAGGAATCGACTTTTCCACTACATATTTTTCAGCATGGGGCAGGAAATCTTTCTTCTCGCCAAGCCACCAGTTGGCGCCGCCGAGCAGTTTGTCGCCGCCGGGGTTGTCATAATCCCAGTCATTGCCGGGCGCATCGGGATGTTCCCAGTCAAACGCATGGGAATAGTAGAAGCCGAATTTCACGCCATATTTTTTAGCGGCATCTCTCAGCTGTTTCATCAAATCGGCTCCCTTATAAGCGGTGAGGCGGATATCGTAGGGGTAAGCGTCGGAGGGGAACATTGCGAACCCGTCGTGGTGCTTAGCCGTGATTATGAAGTATTTCATCCCGGCATCCTTGACATGACGCATCCACTCGTCGGCATCAAATTCGGAGGGATTGAAAGTTTCTACAAGCTCTTTCTTATATTGTTCTACGGGAATAGTTCCTTTGCGCATAAGGTGCTCGGTGTAGNCGCNGAGTTTTTTNCCTTTCCATATCCCTGCCGGAACGGAATAGACACCCCAATGGANAANACATCCGAACTTAGCGTCATTATACCATGACATACGCTCGTCATAGTTTTCNCGAGCATCNCTCCACCAGCCGTTCAACGCTTTTTCCANTTCAATGCGGTCCTGGGGAANTTGGAGGTTCTCAGGAATGTCGAAACCCTGCTCATCGCCATTCCGCTGGGCGGATGTCGCCAATGGACTCAGCGACATCACTAAACACAGCAGACTTATTAAACTATTTCTCATTGCAACAAATCAAATTTTTCAATCACAAAGTAACTCTGAAAAATTTCAATTGTCAATCAATATTATACACAATGCTGTCAAAAATGTCCCGTAAGGAGCCAAATATATGGAAATATGCAGTAAAAGCAATTCAACGAGGCAGCACGGCAAGACGAATCTTTTCTGACCGGGCAATTCCCGGCATGGCTGAAACGAGATGACAATAGTATATTCCCGGCTTTACCCTGCATGAAGCATCGTCCTCAAGATTCCAACAGTAAACCGCCTCACCGGCTATCTCGACATGACGGACCACCTTCCCGTCAATATCGGTAATTTTGAGAATCAAAGGAAGAGTGAGATTAACCGACGAACTCCACGACAGGAGAACCGACTCCCTCGCTATCGCCACATCAGCCGTAAGCTCGATCAAGGCGCAATCGCCCGAACGGAACGAAAAATCTTCAACCGCGCGCTTTCCGTTGTTGTCCTCGACAACGACATGGACCGAATGGACGCCTTGAGGGAGCTCCGCACATTTAGCTGTCAAAAGAGTGTAGCCGTTGCCGTCATCAGCCGCTATTTCGAGTGGCGCGGTTATCGCGCCGTCAATCACGCACCGGGAATAGCCTCCGATATCGCTCCTGTCGAGGTTGATTCCGAAATCGTCGACAAGCGCTCTGACCTCAATCACACCGCCGCGCTCGGCGACACTGACGATGACCGGAGGATGGACTAAGTCAGTCTGAGCCGACGGCAGGTAATCAAACTCCACCTTGCCTGTCCATGCACTGCAAGCCTCGCCGTCGACAACGGAAACCCACGCCACATAGCGCGACGGCACGTCATCGGCTTTCAGCCTCACCGGGATATTGAATTTTCCTCCATCGATTCTTCCCGCGCATTCTCCGACCTTAACATCGGAATGGCTGACACTCCCCCTCTTAAGCGCTGAATAGATCGCCACATTTACATCCTCTCCGTCGGGACAGCCCTCAACATCACCGGAAATGCTGCGAGCATCATCACGGAAATCACATTGAATGCNTCNGGCTNCAAACCTTGCAGGGAGCNCNGGGTCGCCGAGAAAANTAAACNAGAGAACGTCTTGCCCGAGAGCCTCATCGGCTTGCGAAGCGGCGGCAAGAAAACACTCACGCTGAGCTTCGAGCCATATATCTCCGAATGCGACACCGCTGCCGGCTGCCGCCCATCGCTTTGAAAATGCGAGAAGTATCGAGCGATTATAGGAGGCATAAACTTCTTGCCGGGTAGCGACACAGCCTATCCCACCGCCACTGCGGTTGAACAGCAAAGCCTCGGAAAGAGAGGTTCTGTCGCCGCCGAAGCTGCCAATGAGGCATGAGCAGAAAAATCCCCAAGGCAATGCGCCATTTGTCAACGAAGCAGCGTCGTGGCTGGTCATGAGCCCCTCACCTGTAATTGAATACTTATCTCCGTGTCCGACATAGACCACGAGTCCCGCTCCCCGTTCAAAAGCATCAACAAGATGCCGGCGAGCTCCCGGAGCTTTACCGTTCACAACCGAGTATTCTCCCACATAGATCTTGTGAATCAATGCGTCTTGGCATTTAGCGAAAGACAGTGCTGCCGCTTCGGCAGCCTGCTGATGCGAAAGATTGTCGCCGTCATCAGCCGCCAATATTATTTCCCGGCTATGGCTCACCGCCAACACGGAGTTGAGATAGTTTTCCACCTTGACATTATAAGCGTCGGCTTGCTCCAACGAAGCTACGGGAATGCGACCGACTGAAAGCGCAGGCACCGTGAACGGAGCCAGGGCAGGGGAAAAATTTCCTGAAACCATTCCATGACAGGCATCCCCGTCGCCATCGTTCCATCCCGTGCCGTAAAGGATAAGGTATTTCAACGCCCCTCCCGATGTTTCATAGGATTCCTTTACAAGCCTCCGCACATCTTCCGATGACGCATCGCCCGGCAACGCAATTACCTCGACCTCCATCGAGAGACGCAAGCGGTGGATATCGGCAAGCCGTTCGGCGGGCTCAAAAAGATGGTCGGTCGTCACAATGAGCAGTTCCGTGGATGACGCTCCCAAAGCCAGTAGATGTACCGACATCAGAAACAGCAGAAGAATGAAGTAACGGAATTTCACGAGGCAATGATTGGTTATATAGAGTCGTCAACCGCCGCAACAGAGCGCCACGCATCGGCTTCTATTTCACTGAAAATCCAAGCAGTGGTTCCTCTCCGGGAACTTCGCAAGCCGTAATGCGGGTATCGACGGGGATATTCTCAGCGACAAGATCTTCGTTCATCACGATTATATCGCCTATTTTCATCACTCCCCTGCTCCCGGCAAGAGCCAGCATGCTTCCGGCAAGAGCCTTGTCGACGGGAACATTAGCCGAAAAGTCATTTCCGAAGTGAAACTCAAACACTTCAGCGACATCATCGGGGGAACGCCATTCACCAAGTATCACAGCGCCTTCATGACAACGATTCAACGCATTGAAACCGTCAACTGCGACAGGACGGGTCGTGACGCAAGGGGCATAGGCGTCGATGTAGCGCGGAGCGAATTTTTCCGACATATTCTTGCCGAGACGGCACACACGAAAAGCCACTCCGCACGAATAGGTCCAGCTTTCAGCGCTTGCAGGGATAAAAAAAGGCTTGCCATCCTTGATAATCGCCGAGTCGGGAATCATTTCNACAACCGCTGNGGCGGCNTCAAAACAGTCGGCTGAANTACNGTCAAAAACCAGCACTTTCATCTCGCTCCGGGATTATTATTCGCGTCAAGGCGGNCATNCATTACCGCAAGATGGGCATAAATCGATGTGTTTTGTATGACAATCCCCTCGGGAGCGGTAATGCGGAAAGGGGTGAAATTCCAAAGCGCTTTTATTCCTGCCGCCACCGCTTTGTCGCTCATTTCCTGCGCATGATCGACCGGCACGGCGATAATGGCAATTTCGGCATTAAGCTCAGCCATGCGCGTCGCAAGCTCGGAAACATCATAGACAGGCACTCCACACACTTGTTGCCCGGTGCGACGGGGATCGACATCAAACCCCGCAACAATGTGGAGCCCGTAGTTATCGAGACCCGAATCGCTGATAAGCGCGCTGCCAAGACTTCCCACCCCTATCATCACGGCGTTATGAACCACCTTAAAGCGAAGGAAGTCCTGAAGCTCATGCTCAAGGCGCGTCACTTCATATCCAATGCGGGTTTTCCCTTTTATGTTAAGAAACGAGAGATCCTTGGCGATCATCGACGCATCGACATGTAGCTGCTTGGAAATCTGTGTCGAGGATACATATTCCACCCCCGCAGCCTTCAACAGGCTTACATAGGCAAGATACCACGGTAAGCGTCTCACCGTAGGTTCAGGCAGCATTTCTCGCTGATGGGATGTGGTATTAGTCTTTGCCATATCAGGGCACAAAGTTAGCAATAATCCCCGACAATACGCTTCTCATTNTCAATTTTTTCCAAAATTGACAATGAGNCGNTTTCATTTTTCAGGATTCCACCCTCCAAGCNCCCATGCAGGANTGNGGTAGAGGCGAATCAAAGCGCTGTCGGTCTCGGAATCAAGCACCCTTGAACCGGGAGCGCGACGGGATAAATCAGCAGGTTTGCCGTCGCTCAGATTCCGAGTGCCCGCTTCCCAATAGCGCACGTAGTCGGCGTTGCCCTTGTCGAGTCCGCCCCAACCTTCAGCAGGAATCCCGTCAATACGGCAATCTATCAGCACAAACTCGGCATTAGGGTATGTGCCGTTGGTGCGAGCAAAATACGCCCTGTCGCCGCGCCCAATGAGGGTACAATCGACAAGCACGTCACCATGATTGGACGTTCCGTTACGAATCCATGCAAACGCATTCTGCGACACAAGCGTGCAGCCATAGAAAAAACAGGGTCCGCGCCCAAGAATGGTGTCGCCATGCCNTTCNATGCGACAATTGNCTATGTAANCGGNTCNATTCGCCTGCAATGCGTCGCCCGACCCGATAATCGTGAGATTTTCAAGACGGGTGCGGTCGCCGTTCACAAGCAGCCCTTCAGCCTGCCCCACAAGCGTGGTGGCAACGGTAAAATTGCGAAGAGTCACATCGCTGCAGTGATCAACAGCAAATGCAGCGCGACGGGATGGAAAGGTGCCAAGCCATTCATTGGTGCTCACGTCGGCGGGATGAGGGTTAAACACCTCATTGTTGGGATAGTGGATATAAACACTGTCACGGCTTTCGCCTTCTATGGTGAGGTTGGATTTGTTTCGGAAATACACAAGCTCCTCATAATCACCGTTCTTAACGAAAATATTCCATGGCTCAGAAGCGAAATCGGGAACATGGTCAATGGCTCCCTGAACCGTAAGGAAGTCGCCTGAACCGTCACGAGCCACAACGAGATTGCGGCGATCGGCGGCGGGAGCTTCAGACTTCGTATTGAAACGCCATCCATCCTTCTTGCCTATACCCTTGAATTTCCCTTTTTCAAGAGAAAATGCTGAAGCCGGCACAGTCACATAATACTCCTTGCCATATTCAAGAAGATTATGATGGGGATAGATTTCAGCGCTGTTGCCTCGCACTATGACGGGATGGAAATGGAAGCCGTCGGTGAAACCGCCTNTAATGGNNAGCTGATAGCGGGAAGTGTCACGCGCCGCTGTNNNTGAAGGAGNTCCGGGNAGGCAATCGGCATTTGTGAGCCTCGGTTNANAATAATTATATGGTTCAAGAGTATNGGGAGCTTTGGGCAGTGTTGTCGGTNTTGTNGGTNCGGCAGGGATTGAAAGGTCGAGCGAGTCAACCTGCTCATCGGTAGAGGCATCAAATATTCTTATCACCCCTGAGTTGCCTAACGCAGGCTGCGAAGGGAATGAGATGGTGAGACGAGTGTCGGGCGACACTTCGGAATAAGGAGCCGGAAATACATCAGGAAGCATGGCATAAACCGGAACCGCAGCCATGCTCGCCAGCAACAGAGATGCCCCTATCCGGGAGGGAATCGTGATTTTTTTCATCGCAAAAGCTGTATTGGGTTATATTTTCAATGACATTATCGGTTGAAGAGGTTGTCTTTCGCTGAAATCTGGGTGGGAACATCGACAGTGCCGCCTATGTGGCACTCGCCCATTTCCACATTCCGGGTATTGGAAAAGCTGATTCCGATTTCGGCTTCGCCCGCCTCGATATTGTCGAACAACACATTTGAAATAGGCTTCTCGGCGGTGCCCTGAAGCACGAGAGCCGCTTTTGAGGCTTTGCGGCACCGGAGCCCGTCGACCACGATATTCTCTATCTCGGAGAAATGATTGTTGTCAAGACCTTCGCCGGCATATTTGCTCGTGATGTAGAAAAGATCTTCAACCTCGTCAAAGACGCAATTTCTCACATAGAGGTTCTTGACAAAGCCGCCGCGATCGGGATTGGTCTTGACATAGATGCCTCGCTTGCAGTAGCCGGCATAGTCGCAATCCTCAACAAACACGTTGCGCACGCCGCCCGACATCTCGCTGCCGAGCACCACGGCATGCAGTCCCTTGAAATGGCAATTGCGTATAACGATGTTCTCACACGGACGAGCCGCCGCCCAGCCGTCGTTGTCGCGACCGCTCTTGATGGCGATGTTGTCGTCGCCATTGTCAAAATATATATCCTCGATCAACACATCGCATGAACTCTCGGGGTCAATCCCGTCATTATTCACCAGTTTAGCGTCATAGCGGAGCGAACGGCACACCACATTGCGGCTCTGGAGCAGATGAACGCACCAGAAGGGCGAATTTATTATCTTGACTCCTTCCACGGTCACATTTTCACATTTAAAGAATTGCACCAGATGGGGACGCAGCCAGTCGCCATCGCCAAAACGACGGTCAGCCACGTTCACGCCGCGATGATTCATGTCGCGGCTTCGAGCCTGCGCCGGTTTCTGATTCTTTTTCCATGTGGCGAAAGTCGACATGGCGTTTCCGTCGATAGTGCCTTTGCCGGTTATCGCAACGTCGTGAAGCCCGAAAGCATAGATCATCGGCGAGTAATTGTAGAGGAATGTCCCCTCCCAACTTGTTGCCACAACGGGATAATACTCAGGCTCGGGAGCGAATTTCAGCACCGCGCCCTCCTCAAGATTTATGCACACATTGCTTGTCAACGTCAACGGTCCTTTCATGTAATAGACTCCCGCCGGCACGGTAATCATCGCGCCGCCCTTTTTGTCGGCGTGCTTCATCGCCTTGTCAAAAGCCTTTTTGCAGTCGGCAACGCCGTCGCCCTTAGCTCCGAATTTAAGGATACTCACCGTTTCCCGGGAAACCGAGGCGCCCGAAATGCGCGACAGGATGCTGTCACGAAGCTGAGTGTTATAGGAAAGATCGGAAGCGGCAGCAACCGTAGAACATGCCAGCAGTGCGCCGACAAGCAGAATGCGAGATAAGAATTTCATGGTCAAATTGATTTTATAACTGTATATCCGCGACAAATTTAAGAATTATATCCGAACTATCCATTTTTATGCGCCGATTAAAAATAATGTCTTATCTTTGAAGAAAAGTTGATAAACTGCATCGCCATGAAAATAACATCCCTGCTAATATTATTCGCTCTTCCGCTGCTTGCGCTCGCCGCCGGTCCGCAATATGATTATTACCGTCTTCGCCAGGAGCGACTTGGAAGAGGGGTCATAGCCATCCGCGACAACGCCGACACGGTGACAGTGTCATGGCGCTACCTCGCCGCCGACGGCGAGAATCAGACATTTGACGTATACCGCGACGGAAAGAAGCTCAATTCGTCGCCAATCAAGAAAACCACATTCTTAAAAGACGCATACGGCGGCACCGNGCCGGCACAGTACACCGTGGTTCCGTCGCGAGGCGCTGTCACCGGAAGCTACACGCTGCCCTCCGACGCACCATCGGGATATCTGAACATACCCCTGTCAGCTCCCGAGCAGCAAAGAATGCCCGACGGCAGCACCTGCTTCTACACACCCAACGACGCTTCNATAGGCGACGTTGACGGCGACGGCGAATATGAAATAATACTCAAGTGGGACCCCTCAAACGCCCGTGACAACGGACATGACGGTTATACCGGGACACAGTTCCTCGACTGCTACCGCCTCAACGGCGAGCGACTGTGGCGAATAGACCTGGGTCGAAATATCCGTGCCGGCGCCCACTACACTCAGTTCATGGTCTATGACCTCGACCTCGACGGGAAGGCGGAAGTAGTGTGCCGCACAGCCGACGGAACTATCGACGGGACAGGAAAAGTCATCGGCAATCCCAAGGCTGACTGGCGCAGAGCCACGGGACGCATCCTTGAAGGCCCTGAATATCTCACAGTGTTCAACGGCTTGACCGGCGCCGCGATGAAAACCATCGACTACATCCCTCAACGTGGCGACACCGCCGACTGGGGCGACCTCAAAGCCAACCGCAGCGACCGGTTTCTCGCATGTGTCGCCTATCTCGACGGCTCCCATCCGAGCGTGGTGATGTGCCGCGGCTACTACACGCGCACTGTGCTTGCAGCTTTTGACTGGGACGGCTCGGAGTTATCGTCGCGATGGGTGTTTGACAGCGACAATCCCGGTTGCGAAGGCTATGCGGGACAGGGTAACCACAATCTGCGTGTAGCGGATGTGGACTCGGACGGATGTGACGAAATCGTTTACGGACAGATGACGGTGGATCACGACGGCACCGGACTCTACACCACCGGAATGTATCACGGCGACGCGATGCACCTCACCATGTTTGACCCATCGAGCCGCAACCTCCAGGTGTGGTGCTGCCATGAGAACAAAATCGACGGCTCGACCCTGCGCGACGCCGCCACCGGTGAAGTGCTGCTGCGCTATCCGAGCGGCTTCGACATAGGGCGCTGCATGGCGGCTGACATAGACCCGCGCTACCCCGGAGTGGAAGTGTGGTCGCCAAACACCGGAGGGGTGCGCTCATTCAAGGGCGAGCTCGTTTCTCCCGCCCACGAATTTGCAGGAGCCGGAAGGGCTCACGTTCCGGTCAACATGGCAGTGTGGTGGGACGGCGATCTGCTGCGCGAACTTCTCGACCACAACACCGTGTTCAAATATGACTGGGAAAAGGGGGAAGCCGTGCCGCTTGCCGTATTCGACGGATGCGTGTCAAACAACGGCACTAAAGCCACTCCATGCCTTCAAGGCGACATCATCGGCGACTGGCGCGAAGAGGTGTTGCTGCGCGCCGCCGACAACTCGGAGTTGAGGCTCTATGTCTCAACAATACCCACAAAATACCGTTTCCAGACCTTTCTTGAAGACCCGATATACCGCCTGAGTATCGCAAACCAAAACGTAGCCTACAACCAGCCTACCCAGCCGGGCTTCTATTTCGGACCCGACTTAAAAGGCAGCGTGTTCCGCGGCACAAAAATCGACTGACGGCGGCGAGAGCCCCTATTTTTTATTCTTGCGCTTTTTCCCTTTGAAATCAGTGGGGAAAGAAGCCTTGTCAATCACCTCGTTATCACGAAGCCTCACCCACGTGTCGAGCGATTTTTCGCCCTCTTTCAGCACAATAATGCGAGCGCCGTTTTTACCGATGTGATTATACACGGTGTTACCACCTGAATATCTGCCATATCCTAAAAGAACGTCGTAATAATCGACGGCGAAATCATTGTCATGGTCATGCCCGCAGAAAACGCCAAACACGTCTCCGCGCTCTTTTATCGCCGTAAACATTCCGGAATTAATGGCGGGACAGCTCACTTTTTCGCCCTGCGAGCCATAGCCCATATTCTTATTGTCGCTCCATGCCTCAGCCATTTCAGGAACGGGAATGTGGAAAAACATGATCGAGGGAACTGTGTCGCCATCGTTCTTCACCTGATATGCCCAACTGAGATCCTTGTACCACATCACCTGTTCAGGCTTAAGCCACGCATACCTTCCGACACCCTTGATAGGAGTTTTTGCATGGGAATCAAGGCAATAGAGCACGCTCGCCACGCTGTCGTTCTTTGACGACAAGACTTCGACAGCATAGTCGGGGCTGTCGATTCCGGGAGAGCGTTTGGGCATCACGGAATAAGGGAGCGCCTGAAGGAAATCATATATTTCGGCGTGACCCAGCTCAAACTGAGTGTCATGATTGCCGAAGACGAACGCGAAGGGAATCTTCCGCTGCAGGATGGGTCTCAAAACAGCCTTAAATCCGTCGATTACCGAATCGGAATACACGATGTCGCCGGTGAGCATGACAAAATCAGGCTGCTCGGCGGCAAGAATCTCTTCGACGCATTTCACGGCGGCTTCCGAGGCATTTTTCCCGACTTTATAGTGCGTGTCGGTAAACTGCGCTATTTTAAATTCGCCGTTGGAATTAAACCGAAGCTCGGTTTTAGCAAACATGGCAGTCCCCACAAGAACTGCCATGCTTAAAAATATTTTCCTTAACATCATGCTGCAGGATGATTATTCAGCTTCCATTACAACGCGCAACCCGGTGTTGCGATAAGCTCCGTCAAGCGCCATGCGACGACGGAAAGCCACGCGAAGCTCAGTCGGGTTTTCGCTGTCCCATGCGCCGCCGCGACGCACACGATCGGCGCCTTTCTTAACCGCCAAAGGATCGTCAACAGCCTTGGAACCATACTTCTCTTTAGCGTCCTGGCAAATTTCAAAGACGTTACCACTCATGTTATAAAGACCGAGAGCGTTGGGTGTCTTGGACTTGACTTCGTGGGTGCGGTTCAAGCAATTGCCGATATGCCATGCCACAGCGTCGGCATCGTCACTGCCGCTATACAAAGTCTGGGTAGGCACTTTGTTGCCACCGCGGGCGGCATATTCCCATTCAGCTTCAGTGGGCAAACGGAACTTGGCGCCGGTTTGCGAACTTAGACGCTTCACGAAATCCTCAGCTTCAGCAACGGTTATACTCTCAACCGGGAGGTCGCCGCCCTTAAATTTAGAGTTGTTTTCACCCATGACATGCTCCCAAAGGTCCTGTGACACTTCGGTTTCGCCAATATAGAACGGCTTTGAGATCGTCACCCAGTGATCGGGCTTCTCATCGTCATCAGCGCCTTTCTGTTCAGCCGTAGCACCCATCTTGAACATTCCGGCAGGAACGAGAATGAGGTCAAAAACCACGGGCTTGGACTCCTTCACTTTTCTTCCGCCTATCGACACGCTGCTTGCGGTGGGCTGTATCGTAACCGACAGACGCTCCTGAAGCACCGAGCCGTCAGCTTCAGCCACCTGCATGATGTAAGTGGTGTTCTTAGCCAGCGGATCAAAGTCGTAACGCAACGGAATATAGTTGTCCGATTTTATATTCATATAGCGGGCGCCGTCGACCATATAGACCCAATATTCGCCCCCCTTGTCTTCGATTTTAATGATATCTCCCTCAAAAACGGGATTCTGAGCCTTGATTCCTACTTTCACAAGAGCGCAGGGGTCGCCGTTGCCGTCAAGCACCTGATGAGAAACCGCGCTGATATCACTCGGATCGGCAGAAAATTTAGTCACCATCAGTTCCTGGCTTTTTGCCGACAGAGCGAGAAAAATAGCGATAATTGATAAACACAGATATTTCATAACAATTGATATGGTGTATTATTAAATTTTAAAATCAGTAGCCTTGAACGAGCATTCTATACCGGGCTCCCAGGTGCGCACATGGATTTTGGGATGATCCTCGTCGGTAAAATCCCATAGCAGGAACACGCTGCCCTGATCGCTGTAGCTGCTTGAATTCCAATCCTGTTTCAGGGTGACTCCGTAATAATCGGGCTTTGCCGGATGACGCACGACACGATAATCGTCAAACTTCACTTTAAGACGCTGGTTGTTGGCAAACACCCGTCGCAAAGACGAAATGTATTCCTTCTTTCCCTTAGTCTCAAAGACAACGCCATTCTGGGGCATGATGTCGTTTTTAACCCTCTGGGTAACCAGCTTGCCGGTGATGATGAGGGCATCGTCGCTGAACACATCTTCGATAAAACGGATGTTCTTGTCGCAATATGCTTTCTCGAACTGCTGGCACCAACCGATAATCATCATGCGGCGGTCCTCGTCTTTAAGGCGCAGTCCTTCTTTCATGATGTTGACATAGTTGGTTTTGTCCATTGTGAAGTTGAAGTCGATTATGCGTCCTGAAGGGCTGAAATCGATGCACAATTCCTTACGCATCGGTCCGCCGTAAGTGTCGTTGATAGGGAGCATGTTGACTCCGATATTCCTTACCTGATAGCCGGCGACGCGTCCACCCGACTTTATTGTGAGGCAGTGGTCGACAATAAAATCCTCCTCGGTGGTAAAATGCACGTTATTCCACGTCATGCCAATAGTCTGGGAAGCGAGATTGTCGATATCGATACCTGCGTAATTGACATCGGTGTTGTTGTATGCCGCCTTGTTCAGATTGGTCAGCAGCTTGCTGATCTGCTGCTCCATTTTCGCCTTTAACTGAGGCGAAGAGATGCCGTCGGAAAATTGGAAAGTCACATCTTTCCCATACTCGTCGAGCGGAAGGGGATCTCCGTAAATATCGCTGAATCCCAGCAACAGTCCGAAAAACAATGTCGCTGCATCGATATCATAATCGTCAGAAAAAAACTGTGCATGAGCCTTCGGCATTTTAACACATGCCAAAATTAATATCAGACAAATTGATAAAAGCTTTTTCATATAATTGATAAATGATTGATGTTATTACTTACTTAAAATGAACCACACCGCCGTGTTGCCTGAATAATTGCCAAGCCCGTCGGGCGCGCCGGTTTTAAAATTGTGGCGGTCATCATTGGCGCCACTGCTTAATACGGTTATAGTATTCAAGTTAGTGTCAAAAACTATCCAAAAGCATTTGGAAGCGTCGGGACATTCCTTGGGACTTCCGAACGCAAGCACCTTATGGGCGCTACGGAATTCATTGAGCAATTGCGCCGCACTGTTCAGATTGCCGGAATTGAGCAAATCCTCAATCGCCTCATTCTGCCATGCCGACAACATTGACGACTCGGCAATTTTCCTTGTCGGAACCGACTGGCGAGCAGGTGCGGGCGCCGAGGCGCGTTGAGAAGGCCCTGGCGCTGAGGGAGCATGGCGAGACTCGGCGGGGGATTTTTCAGGAGCTTTCGCCGCCGGAGCCGGGCGAGCTTCAGCTGCGGGGGCGCTTTGAGCGGCAGCCTGAGTCGCCGACGCCGGGATTCCATAGACGGACGATTCCACATAGGCGAACACGCGTATATTGTTACCCTTCTTAACGGTTATATATTGAGTCTGCTCAAGACCGTCAAGACCGAGCCTGCGGTCAATGTGGTGCTCCTTGAGCTTATCGTTGATATAGTTGATCAGCGTGATGTCGGCAGCCTCCTTCGCCTCAGCCTCGGTGGGCATTGTAGCTTCTCCATAGAGATAGCGACCGTCGAGCTTGATCATGTTGATCTGTTTAGCTTCGGTCTTCTGGGCATAGAGGGAGCCGCTCGCTGTGATGAGCAGTAGAAATGTCGTTATGATCAGTTTAAGTCTCATGTCCTTCAATCGTCAAATAAAGACAAAATTCGCGAAATGGGAATATAGGGAGTAATCCTTGCCGTGATCTCTCCGTTTTCAATCCGCATTATATCAGCCGGAGCGGTCAGCCTTATATTGTGGCAATAACCCTCCTTTTCATTTTTCATTGTCAGCAAAGCCGTTATTTTCTTCTCATCGGCATCTATCACCCCAAAGAAGGGCTTGCAACCGTTCTTGATGAAGTAGTCGACAAATTCGCTCAACGGCATGTTGAAAAAGCGGTCGGAATAATCATATCCGATCAGTCTCACTTTCACTTGATAGCCATTCTCAATTTCGGTGCTTGTCACAAGATTGGCAAGGCTGTAAAGCGGATGCCGCTCATTGCAAATCAATCGGAATCGCGCCGAGTCGACATACTCGTAATAACGGTTGGAATTATTTTCAGGGAAATAATATTGCTCCCCTTCAAACACCCTCACCAGCGAATCGGCATCCTGCATCAGCATCGAAGCATCGACAATCAGGGTGTCGCGTTGCTCTATGGAATTGGAGGAAAGCCCTTCCCAAAGGCGCCGCTCGTTTTCGGTCATCTCGGTTCCATGCAACAAATCATAAAAAATGGGGAAAGTTATCGCATAGATCATTTCGCCGGAAGCATCGGTCCATCTCAGCAGATAGTTGCGTCCGTCGGGATTCTCAATCACGAGCGAGAGGGTGGTGTCGGGAGCCACTGTGAGCAGAGTCCTCAGATTACCATTGGCATACTGCACACCGTCCTCTTCAAGCGAGCGTTCGACAGTTACATCGTCGAGAATACCGGGAAT
>WFMA01000106.1:0-3421 GCA_009177195.1 Bacteroidales bacterium
ATGCTACAAAGTTCAGGTTCAGGAATCGGAGGGGAACACGGCGATATACGTAAAAGAGGAGGGGGAGCTATGAGAGTGAATGAAATTTTCTACTCCCTGCAGGGGGAAGGACATTTCACCGGCACTCCCGCCATTTTCGTAAGATTATCGGGTTGCAACCTGAATTGCGATTTCTGTGACACTGACCACGCTTCTCACTCCGACATGCCGGAGGAAGAGATCGTAAAGCGAGTAAGCGATTTTCCAGCTGCCCACGTAGTCATAACCGGAGGGGAGCCCACGCTCCAATTGACAGCCTCGCTTGTCGAAAGGCTTCATGATGCAGGAAAATTCGTCCAGATAGAGACCAATGGTACCCGGCGGCTTGACCCGGCGCTCGCCGACAAAATCGACTGGATAACATGCTCGCCTAAAGAGGGAGGCAAACTCAACATCCAGCGCATCGATGAGCTCAAAGCCGTTTTCGACTACAAGCGCGTCAACTTCATTTCCACCATCGAGGACGTCGATTCGCATTTATACTATCTTCAGCCATGCGACCGCAAGGAAAAAGGATATAATGAAACCAACACCGCCGAGTGCATAAAATATATTCTCGCCCATCCCAAGTGGCGGCTCTCGCTTCAAACCCACAAAATACTCTCCATACAATAGAAACGCTTAACCACCGCTGCTCGAAACAGAACAACGGCGGTGAGCCTTTTTATCTATAAAACTCCGTCGATCAGAACGGGTAGCCGATCGCAAGGTGGAATGCGAGCGAGTTCTTGAATGAGGTCATGTTGTAATACCCTCTCTTACCGGTATCGTAAGGAGCGTGAATACCTATACCCAGGTCTCCTCTAATCACAAGCATACTGATGTCGAACCTCAACCCCACGCCGGTACCCACGGCAAGCTCCTTGAAAAATTTGCTGCCTTCCAGCTTTCCACCCGGACGCATAGGGTCGTTCTTTAACAGCCACACATTGCCCGAATCCAAAAACATGGCGCCATGAAGCGGACCGTAAATAGGGAAACGGTACTCCATGTTGAACTCGAACTTAAACGTACCGGTCTCGTCGAAGTTATTTCCCTTCGTTCCACTCGGATGATAGCTNCCCGGACCGATACTTCTCACTGAAAACGCCCTGATCGAGTTGGCGCCACCCACATAGAACTGTTCGCTATAAGGAACCTCCGATGAATTTCCGTAGGCATGGGCTATACCACCGTAGACTCTTGAAACGAGCCAGTTATCGCCGGTTCCAAGCCGACGGGAATAGACCGCTTGCACCGTTCCCTTAACAAATTGCGAGAATGGCATTCCGAAAAGTTTCTTTTCCGACCTCACGCCACACATTCTCCACAAAGCCCATGATATATTTCCCGCTTCGGCGACAGTCGTCTGCACATTGATTGCATTATCCCGGTTTATCTGGCGGTCATAAACCATCGACCATGACATCTGCGGAATGAACTGATCCCTGAAACTAAGCCCCACAGCCGGATTCGCCGCTATGATGGAGTCAAACAGTTCGGTCGTGCGCACGACTTTGATATAGGTCAGTTTCAACGGAGTGAACGTATAGGAGAAATACTTGCGCAGCTGCCAGTCATAGTTGACCGACGCGCTGACCTGCGACATATTGAAATAGTGGGGGCGATTCAACAAATCAAGCCCGAGATTAAAGCGGGTCCAGTTAAGATTACGGCGCGAGACTCTCACAAACTTCGGGGCGAGCAGGCGTGGAAACGCAAGCGACGTGTTAAGCCCCACTTCGTAACTATTGAAAACCGAGCTACGGTTATGTCCCGTCTGCCATTCGTAGGATCCCGTAAGCCCAATACGGAACTGCTCACCGCCGCCAAACATATTGCGGTTGGTAAGGGAAGCCGTAATACCAGGACCAAGATAACTGTTGGATTTTGATGACACGTTGGCTTCGATGCTCGCTTCATAAGGAGAATCGAGCGTACATTCAACCAGCACATTCAGCTGCCGCTTGTCGAGCGCGGCGGTGTCGGGATAGGCTTGTATCTGAATCGAATTAAAAATTCCAAGACGCGACAGATAGGTTTGAGTGCGGTTCATATCACGCACCGAAAAAGTGCGTCCCGGGCGGAAAGTGACACACTCGGGAATCATCGCGGTCCTTAACTTAAGCGGTCTCATTCTCACGAGAGTGAGATTAGGCTCCTGAATAGTGTCGGGACGTCCGCCACCTGCGTTACGATTCACAACTACCGTGACATCGCCTGTCTTGTAACGCTCCAATGCGAATGGCGGAGTGTTGCGCGCCACGGTGAGCCTCAATGCTATCCGCTCCTTTGTGATGGTGCTGTCGGCAAGATATTCAATATAGTCGGGCTGAAAAAAATAGTATCCGCGATTACGCAAATCATTGGCTATCGCAATCCTCGCCGCGCTCAGCGAGTCGACCGAATAGCGTTCTCCCGGCTTCAGGTAAGGAATCCTCCGGGCGATTGAATCAATCTTGTGATAGAGGAAAGTGGTGTCAGGCAACAGCTCTATCGTGTCGAGCAGATAGGGAGCTCCGGCGCTGACAGTGTAGGCTATCTTCGCTTTCTTGGAATTTTTCTTACTTTTGACCAGCTCATAGGAGGCGCTGTTATTAAAATATCCGTTAGAGGCGAGTTCATTCTCAATCATCTTGACGCGCAATTGAGGACGCACGTCGGTAACCAGCACAGGTTCCTCCACCAGCTTGTCATATAACTTGCGTTTCCACCCTTTCTGAGGTGCGTTCCAGTGATTATACACCCAGAGTCCTATAGGGAGAGGCGAACGCATTCCGATGAGGCTTATGTAATTGTTAGGAGCTACGTCAACAGCCGTCTTCACCTTGTCCTTCACCTCCGAAGGTATTTTCTTCTGAGCTCCCGAAGGAACATATTCAATCGACTTAACCCCGGTATAAAGCACATCGTCTTTTCCGAGACGGCTTGTTGTGGAGCATGACGCAACCGACAGCGTCAACACGCCAGCCGCAAGAATCGTCATCAATCTAACCGTCATCTTATTCAGTCGAGCCATTGTCATCAGTTTTTACATCATTAATATTAGCCTCAGCAGCGGGCTTATTAGGTTGAGATTTTTTCCTTCTGCCGGGCAAGCGGAACAAATCTTTAAAGTGGGTCATTTTCCGTTTGTATACGAAACCGACACCCGTCTGGATAACCTCACCTTCCAATATGCTCTCATAGCCTATGTGGCGGAAAAGCCTTAAGTACATCGAGCCCGATCTATTGAGCATATATTCAAACGAGATATCATTAATGAGATTCTCCGAGAAGTTCTCATCCATATCGGAATCGGTCGAGTAGTTTCCTCCAACGACGATTTTCACACGGTCGTTGAACAGAGTCTTGCTCACCTTGTAGCTGTAGCTTGTGNNGNTCGNGGTGNTGNCCNNAGNTA
>WFMA01000106.1:3428-27304 GCA_009177195.1 Bacteroidales bacterium
ANACTGGTCGATGCCGAAGCTGATGTCCACACCCTTGATATTGTTTGCCGCCCATGAGTTAAGCTGCGACGACAGGAACGAGAAGAGCGGGTTGCCTGAAAGATTAGCCGACGCTTTTGTGCCGGGACCGGTGTACACGTTGTAGAGCAACAGATTCATCGCCTGGTTGGCGCGCTGTTCCGGGCTCATCGTTTCAAGCTCGTTCTGTATCGAAATGTCATCATTTGTTCCCAAGTCAAACGACACGTTCATATTTTCGAGCGTATTGGTCACATTAAGAGTGATCAAGAAGTTCACAAGACGCGAGTCCTGACCCTCCTCCGTGACATTAGCCTTCATTGTTTCACGAGCGTGAATGTTGAGAGTGGGGTTCATCATGTTGCCGGTAAACGCCACATAACTGTTGTCGATAAACTCAAACAGTTTCTGGCTCATGAGCGGCGGAGTGTAGCGCACGAAACCGCTGCCTATGTTATATCTGCCGGTCAATGTCATGTCGCTGAACGGCGACATGGCGAATGTAAGCGANCCNGAGCCCTTGATCTGAGCCTTATCTTTCCCGTTTGCCGAAATATCGACATTGAGGGTGGTGCCTTCCGAAACTATAAGACGGGCGTTGAGCATCATCGCCATTCCTGTGGTGGATATCGTGTCGACTTTATTTATAGCCGCAGTGTCGGAGAACTGCACGAATTTCACCATGTCGTCATTGGACACACCTTGAGTTATCGTGTTTGCCGCCGTGCTCATCACATAGGTGACATCACTACCCTCAAGCAGATTCAGAGTGGCATTGACCCTCATGAAGTCAAGATTTCCTTTCACTGTCGCATCGACATCAATGAACGCTTTGCCATAAACATCGCTTCCCTTGGCACGCTTGGAGTCGATAATCTGCATGTTTTCAGCCTTTGCTTCCAAATCGATTGCCGGCGACGACATGTTGTTGACATCCACGGTGCCGTTGATTAAAAGCGGATTGGCATTCTTGCCCATAATGCTGTAATTGTCAAACTTGACCACATTGCTGTCGACCGGAATCTTCTCGTCGGAGAATGTAATTGCGGTTCCAATCATGTCCACAAACACCGATGCTGAATCAAAATCAATGAATCCGTTGAACACAGGATTAGCCAGAGTTCCAGTAACATCCATNTCGCCGNTAAGCATTCCGCTCAACTTGGCAACCCCNTCNGGTANGAACGGATTNACAATCTGAAGCGGGAAGTGGATCNTGNAGAAGTCANGCATGAAGGGNTTNGCCGCAGCGCTGTCGTTGAGCGCGCCTGTCGCAGTNATGACCTTTACGCTGTCCACAAGCAGGGAGGTGGATGCCTTTATCACACCGGCGGTATTGGTTGAAAGTCCCACATCAAGAAGGAACGATCCCACACGATCCCTGCCATAGGTGAGATCTTCAAGGCTCACCTTACCGCTACCGTCGACCGACCCTGCCGCAGGATTCCAGCCTATGCTTATATCAGCGCCGGCAACGCCATTGATAGGAGGAGCGAACGGAGACAACGACAACCAGTCAGAAAGCCGTATTCCGGAAGCCTTAACTATAATATCTTCCTGATGATCGGTTTCTTCACCGTGACCGTCATGCTCGGTATATATTTTCAGCAAACTGCTTTCATTTTCAAGCGCGAGATCAGCGTCAAGATGCTTACTGATCATATTGAACTTGATAAAGTTGTCGGCATTCAACGACCAGTCGCGATAACCTATAACTGGCTTAAGCGGAACCATGCGCAATGTCAGGACTGAATCGACAGCCGCAACATTAAAGCCCAGTTTATATCCCGTTTCATTCTTTATATTTGACTGAGTGACAAAAATCGACAGATTTTCCTTGGCAAGGAAGCCGGTTACATTGACATGGGCGAACTCGTCAAACACCCCGGGACGGTTATTCATCGCTATGCGGTAGACAAGGAATTTTCCATGCTGAAGGGCGCTTACAGTGACAGTGTCGATATTTGTTTCCCCGAATGCGATCTTGTTGGCGTAGCCGTTAAGCGAAATCAGCGAGTCATTGCGCGCCACGAAGCGGAAACTGCCTATCGACGCTCTGGATGGAGAAAGGAAATCAGCTATCACACTGTTGCTTCCGCTGTTGATGTCAAGGGCAAAACGGGGCAAAGCGTGCTGCAAAGAGTCCACATCGATATGCTTGTTGGCTATGTCACGGTCAAGCAGCATCATAGCGTCGCTGAATTTTGTCGCTATCGAGTCGATTCCTCCGTGAGCCACAAACTCGGCGTTAAGCGATTCATTGACAAGTTTTGCCGACGTGATCGAGTCAGTTGCGTCGAGAGTCAAGGCGACTTGAGGAGTGGCTATCTCCATATCGGGCATCGCCCAGTAAATGTTATTGACGGCGACATTAGCGTCGATGACATTGCGCGACGGCATAAAACGTCCATGTCCTTCGATATCGAATTTGCCCTTCGACATTGTTTCCGACATCTTCAACCCTTGCAAATCAAGGTTTCTGACACTGCCGTTAAATGCCATGTCGATATCGTCGGGCGCAAGGGTTCCCGTGACCTTCACGTCCATGTCGGCATTTCTGTTCAGTGACGACAACATGGCTTCAAGATTGCCCTTGTCAAGAGCTGCTGTCGCTTTTATGGCGGTATACAGCTCACCCTGATATTCAAGCGAAGCGAGATCAATATCAGCATTAATCGCAGTACGGCTGGAGTAAGGATCATATCCCCGTCCTTTCACAATCGCTTTGGCGGTAATCTTTCCGATTCCCATTTCAGGNAGNATCGAGTTCACCGGNAACTCATTGAGCGCCATGTCAAGAGAATACATCTCAGCCTTGCCGTTGAACATCGCGTCAAGCAAAATATTNCCNCGCCCGGTCATTGCCCTGAGGTCGCCGGCGATAACGCCGTTGCGCATTCTGACATTTCCATTCAGCGCCGTGGGGGGAATATTGACCTGCTTAGCCATCTTGACATCAAGCAACGAGGGCTTTATGAAGTTCACGTTATTTATTTTCCCGACGATTTTCACATCACCGTCAAGCCGATCTGGATCCATGGCGTTAGCCACATTTCCACTCGCCATCATGGACACATATCCCGGCAGCGACAATGAGATGTTGTCTATGTCTATATCGCCGATTGTTCCCTTCACATCAGCCTCAAGTTTTATGTCATTGTATCTCGGAATAGATTTGAGCATAGGCTGCATTGAAGGCATTATCATTTCAAGGTCAGGAACGCCGATTGTTGCCAATGCGTCGATGCCCACAGGTAAGCTGGGATTGGATGCCATGTCGCCCATTCCCATTTCTGCCGAGAATTTAATCGATGAGAACAGCGTAGAGATGTCGAAGTTCTCAGCGCGCATCATCGTGGAGTCCATCGAGAAGCGCCCCGAAGCGTCGAGCTTCACACCGCATCGTTCAGTAGCCTTAAACACCCGAAGCGGCACGCTTATCTCCGCTCCCCTGTTATAAAAAGAGTCAACTGCAATCAAAATGTCGGAAGCGGCGATATAATTCATGTCAAGCNNCGGCTGCGGATCGGCTCCTCTCANNGCATAGACTGCTTNACGNCCCGTGANANGAAGGCTGTCGNCGGTTATCANCCACATCTNGTCNGTAGCTGTCGTTGCAGTGTCAACAGGGGTCTCCGGCACCGGATTCTGAGCAAGATATTCAGCCGACGGAGTGAGATAAGCAGCCGCCACGCTGTCAATGGTCAGCGATGTGGCATGAATACGACGCGCGCCCATGTCGACAATTCCGTTTTTAAGCGACGCTGCGGCAATGTCCACCCCGAGCGAATCAATCGTAGGCATCATCGTCATCGCATAACGCAGATTTCTCAGCTCGATATCATCCGCCTTAATGATCATCGCCAACGCGGCAGCAGTGTCGACAGGAGCGGCAGTGGTGTCAGTCCCGTTAAATCTGAGATTTACATCGCCTCCGTCGAGCACCGCCTTCGATANAGTCACATTGNAATTNNANNGATTGTANCTCNAGGNTTCAAGCGTGAATTCATCGACTCTTNCGGTGAGGANCATCAGTGAATCGGGGCCGCCAAGCCTATAATTCACGTCACGCAGGCGCGCGGCGGCTTGAACATCAAGTTTAAACAATGGCAGCAATTTCACATTCACCACAGCGCTACCGGCCGATACCATCGTGTCGCCCGACGCTTCAATAATGGTGAGACCCATAATGGCTACATCAACAGGAAAGCTCAACCGGAAGCTCTCCACCCCTATTTTCATGCCGGAAGATTTGTTGACCTCTTTCAATGCGAAATCAACTACAAATCGCTGAATAGGCGGCACATACAAGAGCACCGGAATAGCCAGGATGAAGATAAGAATGCCTAAGAGCGTTTTTACGCATCTCCGCAATATTGTATTCTTAATTAGATGTCCCACGAATCAAAATAAATAGTCCTTTCACAAAATACAACATAAAGTTACATATTTTGGTTTTAACAAAACCTAAACTTGTCGATANTATTTNTTTTTAACCGCACCAAGTCGTATCTTTGCACTGAAATTTCATTTTTTGCTTAAGAGTTGAGACATTCTCATNCATATATAATATTTCTTGTGCTGTTCTGGNCTTTAGCCACCGTAGCATCTCCACAAATTCAGAGGGATGGCGGTGACTCATGGCAATTAAAGGAGCCTCGGGAACGCACTCTTATCAGCGCTCTGGACTCCGACTCGATAGCGGCATTGTTTCCTCCCGTAGATTCGTTGAATGCCGGGGACTCCGTGTCGCATATCCGTTCAGAGAAGGCAGTTGCCAATAACCGTCCCGACGGCTCCCTGATACGCCGCGAGAAAGTGGATCTTGACAACATCGTAAATTTCAGAGCGTCGGACTCGATGGTGCTCATCGGCAGGAATGNCGCCNTCATGTATGGCAACAGCGAGGTCACCTACGGACNGATGAAGCTGAATGCCGCCANAATCAACNTGGAGATGTCGACCAACAATGTCAACGCATTCGGTATGCCCGACTCCACGGGAACACTGTCGGGAACGCCTATATTCACGGATAAAAGCGGAGAATATTCCTCCGAGACAATGCGTTACAATTTCAAGAGCCAGCGCGGATTCATCACCAACGTGGTCACTGAGCAAGGCGAAGGCTACCTCACCGGCGGAAGAACCAAAAAGATGGAAAATGGAGAATATTTCCTTGCCGACGGAATGTATTCGACATGCTCCAATCATGAGCATCCCCACTTCTATTTCCAACTGACCAAAGCCAAGGTGAAACCTAAGAGCAACATCGTCACCGGTCCTGCCTACATGGTGCTTGCCGGACTGCCGTTGCCGCTCGCAGTGCCCTTCGGTTATTTCCCGTTTTCCGAAAAATACTCATCGGGTATCATCTTTCCCACCTTCGGCGATGACTTCAACCGAGGTTTCTACCTGAGCAACGGAGGCTATTATTTCGCCATAAATGACAACATAGACCTTGCGCTTACGGGAGAAATATACACAAAAGGCTCTTGGGGGCTCACGGGGCGTTCAAGCTATGCCAAACGATACAAATTTTCCGGAAGTTTCAACATCAGCTACCTCACCACCATATTAGGCGAAAAAGGCAGCGCCGACTATTCAAAGATGACCAACTTCCAGGTGTTGTGGAGCCATTCGCAGGATGCCAAAGCGAACCCCAACATGACTCTTTCGGCAAGCGTCAACTTCACGTCGACAGGATATTCGCGCAACGACCTCAACAGCTACTACAGCCCGTCGTTCACGGAAAACACCAAGAGCTCAACCGTCAATATGACCTACCGAATACCAAATTCAAAATGGTCATTCTCCACCACGCTCAACCTCGCGCAGCGCACACAGGACTCCACTCTGTCAGTGTCATTTCCCAACTTGACGGTCACCATGTCGCAGACCTATCCGTTTAAACGCAAGCGCGCCGTGGGAAAAGAAAAATGGTATGAAAAAATAAAGCTCTCCTATTCAGGACAATTCCAGAACTCGCTCACCGCAAAGCAGGACGAATTTTTCCAGAAGAGCCTTATAAAAGACTGGCGTAACGGAATGAGGCACTCGGTTCCGATTTCAGCGACGTTCAATGTGTTCAAATACTTCAACTTGACACCTTCGCTTTCGCTGAACGACCGAATGTACACTTCGAAAGTGCGCCGTCAATGGGACCCCGCCGCCTCAGCCGAGGTGTGCGACACCACCTACAGTCTTTACAATGTGTGGGATTTTAGCGCCGCCATTTCGATGGACACCAAAGTCTACGGCTTCTTCCAGCCGCTGCCGTTCTTAGGCAAGAAGGTGAAAATGATACGTCTTGTCACCACTCCGTCCATTTCATTCTCGGGGTCGCCTGACTTTTCTTCTCCATTCTTCGGCTACTACGGCAACTATTCCTATCAGAATTCCAACGGCGAGCTGATCAACAAGAAATATTCCTTGTTCCCCAATTCCCTTTACGGTGTACCGGGACAGGGAAAATCGGGGACACTGAGCTATTCGCTCTCCAACAATCTTGAAATGAAGGTCAACACTAACGACAGTGTCGGAGAAAAGAAGATATCCCTCATCGAAAACTTTTCGGTGTCGCAAAGCTATAACTTTGCCGCCGACTCGATGAACTGGAGCAATATCAACACCTCGTTGCTGTTGCGTCTTGTCAAGAACTTCAACCTCAACCTGTCGGCTACGTGGGATGTCTACACCTATCAGCTCAATGCTGCCGGCAATCCCGTGCGTGTCAACATACCCCGCTGGAAAGCCGGCAAGGGCATAGGGCGCCTGTCAAGTACCGGAACATCATTCTCCTACACTTTCAACAACAACACGTTCAAGAAGAAAGACAAAAACAACAAGANANCAGNNAAAGACGAGGATNANGATGAAGANGTCGACGANTTNNACGGAAAAGCCGCTGAACNNCGACNACAGCGTGACNCGATGCGCGACAAAGACAANGATAATGTGGAACTCACCGATGGCGGCTACATGAAATGGGAAGTGCCCTGGAGCCTCACCTTCAACTATTCGGTGAACTATTCCTATGGCAAATTCAATAAGCGAAAAATGGAATATGACCCGAAAATCACCCAGAATCTTAGCTTTTCGGGAAATCTCCAGCCCACCAAGAACTGGAACTTCGGCTTCAGCGCCAGCTACAATTTTGATACCAAGAAGATAGCCTACATGAACTGCAACATCTCGCGCGACCTGCACTGCTTCACGATGACTGCGAGCTTCGTTCCCGTGGGACCCTACAAAAGCTATAATTTCCACATAGCGGTGAAGTCATCATTGCTTCAGGATCTCAAGTATGACAAGCGCTCGTCCTACAGCAATGGCGTGACATGGTATTAATCTCACGTCCCCCCATCTGGAATTTCACCTATACACTAAAATTTAGTCAGCAGATAGTCGGAAATTGCTTTTCTGACCGGAGCGGCCTTACCCACAAAACCGTTCACCATTATCACCACCGCATGAGTGGGACGGTTGGTGCTGTCAAGTTTATAACCTGCGTAACACAACACCCCCGACATGCTTCCTGACTTCAATGCGAGATGCCCGGCAAGACGAGTGTTGGCGAGCAGCCCTTTCACAGTCCCCTCTTTTCCGGCAATAGGGAACAGCCCCACGTAACTTTTCCCGCGCTCGCCCGCAGCCATGTCCTCAAGAATACCGCCGAGAAAACGAGGCGTGATGCGGTTGCCCACAGCCAGCCCGCAACCGTCAAGAATGCGTATCGAAGAGAAGTCATGCCGCCGTCCCTCCAAAAGCCGTTTTTGAATCTTGAGCCCCTCGGCATCAGTTATCTTGCCGCCCGATCCAAACGCCAACGCTCTAAGCATCGACTCGGCGAAAAGATTATTGCTCTTCACCATCAGCGAGCGGAGAATGTCGGGAACTGCGGGCGACTTGTAAACAAGCGGAGTCAGCCCGGCATCGCGATCGGAAGTCACGTCAATCTCCGAACAGCCTATTCCTCGCCGCTCCATGGCGGCATAAATATCGTCGAGCAACACTTCCGAGGGGCGCGGCATCGAGTATCGGGACCCGTAAGTGGCTCCCGATATCGCCCCGCTGAGATACAACAGGTCTGAACCTTCGCCGCGCATCGCCGACACCTCTCCGGCAGGCGACTTCGTCAAGTCAAGTTCTACCGACAATGACTCAATGCGCGGTGTCATGCTCACTATTTCGGAAGGCGATACTGTCATGGCGAAACTGTTATCACGGTAATTTATTCCGTAATATCCCGCCCCATATTCCCAGGGAGTGTCCTCAAGCAGCCAGTAGGGCGACACTCCTATCTCCTGGAAATTCCCCTCCGATACGAGCACCGAACCGGCTATGGAATCTATGCCCGCATTCTTGAGCCAATCAGCCACCTCCCCTGCAAAAGATGGACGCGATGAAAAATGACGCGACCCGAGGGTGGGGTCGCCACCGCCTATTATGACCACATTACCATGCAACACGCCCGACTTCACCGAGCCATAGGCGCGGGCTTCCGTTTTAAATCGGAACTCGGGCGACAGCGACAGTATAGCCGATGCCGATGTGACGCACTTGGTCACCGAAGCCGGTATGAAACTCTTTGCCGAATTATAGTCGGCAACGATTTTTTTACTTCCCAATTCNACTATATATATCCCTATGGATGCCGCATCACTGCCTTTAAAACTGATAGGCTGGGCGAAAACCGCGCAACGGCACAGCGCCAGCAAAGCTATTAACGAGAATATTTTTTTCATGATTGCAAAATTAATCATTTCAGAAGCAAGTTGTGCATCTCCCGAAATTTTATTAATTTCGTAAGTGCCAAAAATACTCAATCAAAAAATGAAATTCAACAAGATTATAGCAACCGCCCTTATTGCGGCGGGTTCTCTATTCGCTTCGGCGGACAACCTTATAATTCTCCACACCAACGACACTCATAGCCAGCTCGACCCTAACGATCGCAACGAAGGGGGCATTCTACGTCGCAAGGCGCTAATCGACAGCGTCAGAGCGGAGCAGCCCAACGTCATTCTTATCGACTGCGGTGACATGGTACAGGGCACCCTCTATTTCTCCATCTACAAGGGGGAAGCGGAACGCGAGATGATGAACAATCTCGGATATGACATCCAGATTCTCGGCAACCACGAGTTTGACAACGGCATTGAATCAATCGCCCGGGAGTGGAGCAAGCTGAACGCCGAAAAACTAACCAGCAACTATGATCTGCGCGGCACAGCGCTCGATTCAATCTTCAAGCCCTACACCGTCAAGGAATACGGAGGCAAGCGCATAGGNTTCATCGCTATAAACCTCGATCCGAAAGGCATGATAGCCGACAGCAACACCGGGGGGATAAAATATCTCGACGGAATCAAAGCNGCCAATTCGCTCGCATGGTTCCTCAAAAACATCGAGCGCGTCGATGCGGTNATTGCGTTGACCCATGTAGGCTACGACACNCACAATCCNCCNACTCCGAGCGACGTCGACATCGCNCGNTCNTCGGANGATATCGATATCATAATAGGCGGGCACTCCCACACTGTCGTCAACCCTGCCGCCGGCGACACACCCCCCTACCGCATCCCTAACGCCAACGGTGACTCCGTCCTCGTAGTTCAAACCGGAGGAAAAGGAGCATATCTTGGTGAAATCANGCTCAACCTCGACTCGATGACTCCNGCTTACAGGCTCATTCCTGTCGACAGCCGTCTTGACAACCGCATCGACCCGGAAGCTGCCGCTATTCTTGCGAAATACCGCAAAGGTGTAGATGCGTTGAAAATGGAAAAAATAGGCAAAATGGCTCAGGAATTGCCCCACAACAGCCATCTCACCGTAAATTGGGTCGCCGATGTTATGCTCGAAAAAGGGCGTGAGCTCACCGACCGCAAAGTCGACCTCTCACTCGTCAACAAGGGCGGAATACGCCGCGGACTTCCTGCCGGACACATCACCAAAGAGCATATCATGACCATGCTCCCATTTGACAACAAACTGGTTGTGATGGAAATAAAAGGCTCCGACCTTAAAGCGGCACTCGACGTGTTTGCCGCCAAAAACGGCGATGGCATCAGCGCAGGTTTCGACCCCGACAAAATCGAGCCTGACAAAATTTACACTCTTGTCACTATCGACTATCTCGCCACCGGCGGCGACTATCTCGTCACCCTCACCAACGGCAACGTCATCGCCCGGAGCGCGTTGCGTCTTGATGAAACAATGATTGACTATATTTTAAGCAAAAAGGGAAAAAATATTAAATATAGCGACAACCGCCGCAGGCTGTAAAACCGCCGCTCCTCCACGATTGTTTTCCTCTGACAAACCTTTACCGCAATGAAACGCTTGTTACTTTCACTCGCATTGGCGCTGGCAGCTATTGGCGCCGACGCAATATCTCCGTTCATTCTGTCATCGACCGACGACGCAAACCGTGAGAAGTGGGTCGATTCCGTATATAACTCCATGGACCTCAACCATCGCGTCGGACAGATTTTTGTGCCCAAGCTCAATCCCGAAACGGTTGCCGCAACCAAACAGTCTATAGCCAGGCTTGTAAATAGTTATGGGATAGGTGGCATCCTTTTCAGCCGCGGCAGCATCGAGCAGTATGCTACATTGACCGACTATGCCCAGTCGCTGTCGGCAGTCCCCGTGCTCATGACTCTCGACGGGGAGTGGGGACTCGCCATGAGAGTGAAAGGAACNCCGAAGTTCCCCTACAANATGACTCTCGGAGCNATCGAGGACCCCGAATTNCTTAAGNAATATGGCAAAGAAGTGGCGCGCGAATGNNGNTTGCTCGGNATCCATGTGGATTTCGCTCCGGTGCTCGACGTCAATTCNAATCCNCGCAATCCGGTTATCGGCTTCCGTTCATTCGGCGAAATTCCAAAGCGNGTCGGAGCCCTCGGCACAGCCTTCGCCCTTGGCATGGAGCATAACGGAGTGCTTACCACCGGCAAGCATTTCCCCGGGCATGGCGACACCAACGTGGACTCCCACAAGGCGCTCCCCACTATCACCCACTCCCTTGAACAGCTCGACAGCGTCGACCTCCTGCCCTTCAAAATGTATATCGATCACGGGCTGTCGGGCATAATGGTAGGACACCTCAACGTGCCGGCACTCGACAACAGCGCCACCCCCTCATCCCTCTCTGAAGCGATAGTCACGCGCCTGTTGAAAGAGCGGCTCGGATTTGAAGGAATCGTGTGGAGCGACGGACTTGCAATGAAGGGCGCCAACGTGCCCGGAAGCAACAACTGCGTCGCCGCACTTAAAGCCGGAATGGACTTGTTGCTCGAACCGCTCTCGCCCCTAACCGACATCAAGGCGGTCATCGCAGCTGTAAACTCGGGCGAGATTCCAATGAGCGTCATCGAAGAGCGTTGCAAGAAAATGCTCCGCTACAAATATGCCCTCGGACTCACATCACGCCCGGCTCCGGTAAACTCTCCATCACTCAGCCGCAGAATCAATGCCCCTGAAGCCGACGCAATGATCCGAAAGCTCACCTCGGCATCAGTTATTTGTCTCGCCAACAGCCAAAATCTTCTTCCCATTGCCGACCTCGACAACAAGTCAATCGCAGTGGTTAATATAGGAGAGGGGGCGACTAACACTTTCTCCAAATATTGCGGCAAATACACCCATGTCGAAACCTATTCCGCTGCCGGAGCGCTGACCGCCGCACAGATAGCATCAATAAAACGCCACGAAATCGTCATCGCAGCTGTCTATAACGANAACGCCGCNTCGGTCAACGACCTTAAACANCTCGCATCATGNNCCAATCTCGTGACCGCCTTTTTCATGAANCCCTATAAGGTGGCGAAATTNGCCCCCGTGAAATCGTCGGCAATAATGCTCNTAGGAGAAAACACACCTTACGCCCAGGAATATTGCGCGCAGGGCATCTTCGGCGGACAGCGCGTTAACGGCATTCTGCCAGTTGACATCGCCGGAGTTGCCGAAGCGGGACGTTGCATCGGCATTCTGAAAACACGTCTTGGCTACACGTCGCCCGAGGCGGAAGGAATCGGTCCATCAATGGCTATAACCGTAGATTCGCTCGTGAAAACGGGACTTGCCACAGGCGCGTTCCCCGGTTGCCAGGTGCTCATCGCCAAGGGGGGTAACATCATCTTCGACCGCAACTACGGCTACACCGACAACACCAAAACCCGACATGTGACCGACTCGACCATCTACGACCTCGCCTCAGTCAGCAAAGCCGCCGGAACTCTCCCGGGGCTCATGCTTGCCTACGACGAGGGACTCTTCAACCTCGACGACCCTGCATGGAAGTACATCCCCGAACTCAAAGGGGGCGACAAGGAGGACATCACCATTCGCGAACTACTTTTACATGAGTCGGGAATGCCGGCAGGTCTGAATCTTCACAGGCTGCTCATCGACACCGCCTCATTCAAAGGAGNACTCACCACCCGCCGCCCGCGTGGAGAAAACACCATCCGCATAGCCCGAAATCTCTACGGCAACCGCAATGCGCGCCTCCGTAAGGATATAACTTCGACATCCCGCACAGCCCATTTCCCGCTGCCAATAGCCGAGGGGATATATGCCGGACAAGCCACTACCGACACCATCATGGAGCGTATCCACAACGCCAAGCGCCGCAGCAACAAAAACTATTACTATTCCGACCTGAATTTCGCCCTGCTCATGGAACTGGAACAGAACGTCACGGGGCGCGCCCATGACGAATACGTCGAGTCAGAGATTTTCAAAAAACTCGGCGCCAGCACAACCCACTACACCCCCTCGCTGAAGGGGAAAGCAAACCGCACGGCACCCACCGAGAAAGATCCCTTCCTGCGCCGACAGACCGTAAAGGGCTACGTTCACGATGAGCTCGCCGCATTTTCAGGCGGCGTGCAAGGAAACGCAGGACTGTTTTCAAACGCCAACGACCTTGCCAAACTGTGCCAAATGTGGCTCAACAACGGCTCCTACGGCGGCAAGGATATCCTTTCGCCCGAAACCGTGAAGCTGTTCACTACTACCAAAAGTCCCAATTCACGCCGCGGACTCGGGTTTGACGGTCCCGACGTTGCCGACATCACAAAAACTCCCACCGCTCCCGAAGCGTCAGCGATGACCTACGGGCATATCGGTTTCACCGGAACATGTTTCTGGGTTGATCCAGCCCACGACCTCATCTACATTTTCCTTAGCAACCGAGTGAACCCCACTCGTGAAAATGCAGCATTCTCCAAGCTCAACATCCGTCCGGAAATCATGTCGGCAATCTACAAAGCGATGAAATAATCTACCCTCAAACAAATTGCAGGAACAAAAAACGCGCGGACTGATGTCCGCGCGTCGTGCATATTAGCGCCGCCCCGAGGGACAGCTTATCGGTTTAGATTAGTTCATCGTGTTGGGAAGAGTCGCAGTCCAACCTTCATTCTGTGTCACACCAAATCCTGCGTTGATCTCATCTTCGGGAATCGGGAACACAAGATTGGAGATCTTGTAGTTGTTCACCACATACTGGATTGAAGGAGCATTCTCAGCTACCACATTAGCCATCACATCCCAGCGGCGGAGGTCATATAGACGAAGTCCTTCCTGGAAGAGCTCGCGAGCGCGCTCGTCGCGGATNAANCTCATCAANCCATCNGCTGTAGCNGGAAGATCGCTGTCGGAAGTGATGTCAAGATTACGCTTGGCAACCACGAGCAGCGCAGCCTTAGCCTTNTTCAAGTCGGGNGTGGGGAGNTNCAGATAAGCCTCAGCCTGGTTNAGGAACATNTCGGGAGCGTTGATAAGATANTCNGTANCGNANGACGGNTTGNCATANGCNAACGCAGCNAGCTTGCCACCNCCGTAAATAGGCACTNNAGGNGTNGANNNNGNNTTCCANGTNTGAATAGNNNNGCGGANATCNTTAGGNCCNTANAGCGACTGNAGNTAGGGGCTCGGNCTNNAGTTATAANNNCTCCAAATANNACCNCTTGAATTAGCNCTCCAGNTNTCGGNGACGGCGTAATGGCGAGAGTGAACATCGATTCATCATTGCTTGTGCCACCGTTATAAAGAGCCTTGTATTTTGCAGCATCATAAGTGAGCGTAGTGATTCCTGATACTGCGATAGCTTCTTCAGCTGCGTCGATAGCCCCTTGATAATCCTCCATGTAGAGAGACACACGGGAAAGAAGACCCTGTGCCGCAGCAAGATTGAAGTAGAGGACATCGCCGCGGTCACCGCCGACTGCCGTGAAGTGAGATATAGAATTCTTCAGATCAGACACAATCTGAGCATAGGTCTGAGCCACAGTAGAGCGTGACACCTGAGAGCTTGCAGGTATAGGCTCATCTACAATCACAATACCGGGCTTATCGCCAAAATCCTGTCCGTTCACCTTATACTGGTGAGCATAAACATTCACCAGAATGAAGTGAGCGTAAGCGCGGAGAGCATAAGCCTCGCCCAGATAAACGTCGAGATATTCTTTGTCATCTTCAGTAGCATCAGCATAAAGCTCGTTTCCCGCCTTGATTATACGGGCGCTATTATCAGCGACCTTATAACCGTAGTTCCATATATAATATAAATAAGTGTCGGTCGATCTGGGCTGGAACTGATAGATGTTGTTGAAGTGTCCTGTTTCACCGTTCCAGTAAGTGATGTCGGAAGCGATATCACCGATATTGACAGCATAGTTGCCGGCAAAATAATATTGGTACAATCTGTAATATACACCGTTCAGAGCATAACCGATATTATCGACATTCACAAGACCACTTTCCGAATCGATAGAATCGTACATCTTGGTGTCAAGAAAATCGTTGCCACAGCTCACCATGCTTCCACCAAGGAGAAGAGCGCCGATAGCCTTGATATATAATTTTTTCATACTTTTGTTAAGTGTTTTTAATTATTAAAATGTCAACTGAACGCCACCGGTGAAGGTGAACACTGCGGGATACTGCCATGCGATCACACCCGATGCGTATGTGTCGGGGTTGTAGCCTACGAAGTCGCTTCTTGTCCAAGTGTGGATATTGTCAAATGTGGTATAGAGACGAAGCTTCTGGATAAGAGCCTTCTTGGTCCACTTCGCAGGGAAAGTGTAACCGAAAGTGATGTTGCTGAGGCGCAGATAGTCACCGTGCATCAACCAGCGACTTGAATAGTTACCGTCAGAATCTCCGTAGGGGTCACCATAGATGAACTGAGGATACTTGGCGTCGGGATTCTCGGGGGTCCATGAGTTATGCACAACTGTTTTGAGAGGAGTGCGGATTACACTCATACACCAGCCGGTGAAGTTGTGACCGGTGTCATACACCTTGTTTCCGATGCGATAGTTAAACTGCATGCTGAAGTCAAATCCATAGGCAGTAGCGTTGATACCGAATGCTCCGAACACTTTAGGCTCGGCACTGCCCACATAGCGCTTGGCTGCAGAATAGTAGTCGTCGGTCAATTCGTCGCCCGACTCGTTAAGATAGTAAAGAGCGCGACCTGTTTCACGGTCCACACCTGCGTACTTAGGCATATAGAACTGACGGAAAGGACGACCCTCCTCGATAATTGAGTAAGTTCCCTCTTCAGCGCCTTCGGCAAGCTTGATAACCTTATTCTTGTTCCAGGTAAGGTTGGCGAACAGACCGACATTGATGTCACGGTTGGTAAAGACGGTTCCGTTTACACCGAATTCGATACCGGTGTTACGAATCTTTCCGATATTCTTATAGTAGGAAGAGAAACCGGTAGTCATTGACAAGGGTACGGTGTAGAGCGCGTCGGCGGTGTCTTCATTATAGAAGTCAAATGTCATGTGGACGCGGTTGATGAGTGAAAGGTCGAAACCTACGTCAAACTTTCTGGAAGTTTCCCAAGAGAGGTCGGGATTCTCGATATTGGCGGGAACCATACCGGGAGTCTGGTTATAGTTATAACCGGCGGCATAGTAACCGCGCGCTGCATAAAGGTCGGGCAATGACTGGTTACCTACAGTACCGTAAGAAGCGCGGATGTCGGCATTTGTCACGATATCGTTACCTTTAAGGAAATTCTCCTCCGAGAGACGCCACTTTGCTCCTACCGACCAGAAGTTACCCCAACGCTTTTTGCTACCGAAAATAGAGCTACCGTCACGACGGAATGAAGCCGAGAGGTAATACTTGTTGTCATAGTTGTAGTGAGCGTCGGCAAAGTAAGAAGCAAGGCGAGATTCGCTCTTATAGTAAGCGCTGCCATTTTCTGCGGCAGATGTGCTCATGTCTCTCATGCCCAGACCGCCGAAGGGGAAATCAGTGCGCGAATAATAATCCTGATGATAGTCGTAACGCTGCATTTCCTGTCCGAGAAGGAGGTTGATGGAGTGCTTTTCATTGAAAGTGTAGTCCCATCCGAAAGTATTGGTCCAGGTGATAGTGCTGGTGCGTGAAATGGTCTGCTGTCCGAGACCGTTGTAAGCAACAGCCTGAGGATTGTAGACACTGCTCCAGTAGTCATAGATGGTCTGGTTCATTACGTTTACACCGAAGTTGGTCTTAGCCCAGATGCCGAGCGGAAGATCCACACGCAGATAGGGGTTGGCATTCAAAGTCTCATTGGTAATCTCATAAAGGTCACCGAGTTTCGGATCTTTCACGGCAAGCGGATTCCAACGCACACCCGCGCTCCAGTAATCGGTGTGGTCAGCGTTGTAGAAGGGATAGAACGGGAGCATGAAAGTGGTCGCGCCAACTGTGGGGTTGGAGCTTGAACCGCCGGTCGACTGAGAGAAAGTGTGATTCTTCGAATAGCTGTAAGAAGCGTTCACACCTGCGGTGAAATACTTATACTTTGTGTCGAGACCCACACGTCCTGAATAACGCTTGTTGTCGGAACCGATCACGATACCCTCAGTGTCGATGTAACCGAGGCTCGCATAGTAATTGGTGTTGCCCGATGTTCCGGCGAAGCTCAGGTTGTAGTCCTGATAGTAACCGGTGCGGGTAACGGCATCCATCCAGTCATAGGAAGTTTCGCCGTCCCATCCGTAGTTGTTCTTGTACATGTCGACAAGAGCGCCATGCCAGTAATCATAAGTGTTTCCNCTNCNTGCCTGATAACCGCGGGCATAAAGGTCAAGNGTCTCCTNAGCGTTNGCATACTTCATGTTGTTGTTGGCNANGTGGGTAAGACCCTGCTTGATGTCAAGATTGATCTGGAACTTACCTTCAGCGCCCTTCTTGGTAGTGATGACGATCACACCGTTTGCAGCGCGAGAACCGTAGATGGCGGTTGCNGCNGCATCNTTAAGGACTGTTACGCTCTCGATGTCNTTGGGNTTNTANGCNGACATCGGGTCAAAGAAGTTGTTGGTTGAGGTCGACATGGCGACATAGTCGGAATTTACCGGCATACCGTCAACCACATACAGAGGACCCGTATTTGAATCCAGCGAACTGCGTCCGCGCACATAAACCGAACCCCACACACCGGGCATAGATGTAGAGTTGTTGTACTGGAAACCGGGAACCTGACCTTCGAGCGACTTAACGAAGTTCACATCGGGCTTGCGGTCAATGATGTCGCCGTCAACGATTGAAGCAGCTCCGGTAAACGCCGCGCGGCGGGTAGTGCCGTAACCGGTCACGATAACCTCGTCAAGAGCCTGAGCGTCATTTTCGAGAATGACACGGACAACGGGAGCGATAGCCACCTCCTGGGTATGCATACCCACATAAGAAACAACGAGAGTTTTGGAACCGGCAGGAGCTTTAAGACGGAATTTTCCGTCGATGTCGGTCATGGTGCCGACATTGGTTCCACGAACCATCACNGTAGCNCCGACAACCGGTTCGTTTTCCTCAGCTGATAACACAATACCCGACACATCGGTAGCTGCTTGAGCCAATGCGCCGAGCGTGACAGTTATTACTGTCAATAGTAACACACACAACTTTTTCATACTTTTAAATGTGAAATTAATAAGTAAGTATAGTAGCAAAATGTCAGATTTCAGCATGATAAAGCATCATTCTCAAATCCGAATGAGCGCAAAGTAANAGATTATTTTTTAATTATCATTAACATCACGCCACATATTTTCAAAATTTTAACACATTTAACATTAAAACTTGATAAAATAATAAAAATTTAACATCTGCCGAAAAGGTCTGTCCCACAATCCCAAAGCCTGCAAGCCACCACTGCAAAAGGTCTGTAAGACAGCCATACACACCTTTTTCGAGTCAGTACATATTTCCGATTTGCAAGCCTGAAAGGCTTACCCATATGAATAACCCGGCACTACGAGCGAAGCGAGGTGTGCCGGGCTCACCGCAACCAGATGCCGCACTCTGCAAAGAGTGCCCCCTAACCGGTAAACGACCAAAATGTACCGCATTCCCCGTATCAGAAATGTAGCCATCCGCCCCCACTCAAAACAAAAAACAGCTTGAAGAGNTATTTTCGCATTCGCTCTACNCCGGGCTGTCCTGTGACGGTCTTACAGACCTTTCGCAAAAGGAAAATGGAAATTTGTGAGCAAAATGAGGATTTTTATTCCATTTTGTTGCACAATTGAGAATTTAAACGTAACTTTGCAGCCAAAACTACGATAAATTTACTAATCTCGAAAGAAAGTTACAAATGAAAGCAACCGAAGTTCTCGACGACTTGAAACGTCGTTTCCCCAACGAGCCGGAGTATTTGCAGGCAGTAGAGGAGGTAATCACCACAATTGAAGATGAGTATAACAAGCATCCCGAATTTGAGCGCTACAACCTCATTGAACGCCTCTGCATACCTGATCGCATTTTCTCATTCCGTGTTTCATGGGTTGACGACAAGGGCAAAGTTCAGAACAACATGGGCTACCGCATCCAGCACAACAACGCTATCGGTCCGTATAAAGGAGGTATCCGCTTCCACTCATCAGTAAACCAGTCAATTCTTAAGTTCCTCGCTTTCGAACAGACTTTCAAAAACTCACTCACCACCCTCGCAATGGGCGGCGGTAAGGGAGGATCAGACTTCTCTCCCCGCGGCAAAAGCGACATGGAAGTGATGCGTTTCTGCCAGGCGTTCATTCAGGAATTGTGGCGCCACATCGGTCCCGACACNGACGTTCCCGCAGGNGACATCGGCGTAGGCGGTCGTGAAGTTGGTTACATGTATGGTATGTATAAGAAGATGGCTCGCGAGTTCACCGGAACATTCACCGGAAAGGGTATTGAATTCGGAGGTTCACTCATCCGTCCCGAAGCTACAGGTTACGGAAACGTGTACTTCCTGCTCAATATGCTCAAAACCCGCGGCATCGACATCAAGGATAAAGTAGTGGCAATCTCAGGTTCAGGAAACGTGGCTCAGTACACCGCCCAGAAGCTTCTCGAACTCGGAGCCAAGGTCATCACCATGAGCGACTCTGACGGCTGTATCTACGTTCCCGACGGTATCACCAAGGAACAGCTCGACTACATCTTCAAGCTGAAAAACGAATACCGCGGACGCATCCGTGAATTCGCTGAAGAATATGGCTGCGAATATGTTGAAGGCGGACGCCCCTGGAAGTACAAATGCGACATCGCAATGCCCTCGGCAACTCAGAATGAGCTTGACGGCGACGACGCCCGCACTCTTCTCGCCAACGGCGTGATCGCAGTGAGCGAAGGAGCCAACATGCCCTCAACTCCCGAGGCTATCAAGGANTTCCTCAACGCCAAGATTCTTTACGCTCCCGGAAAGGCTGCAAACGCCGGCGGTGTGTCAGTGTCAGGACTTGAAATGGCTCANAACTCNCAGAAACTCTCATGGACTTCTGAAGAGGTCGACGAGAAACTCAAACAGATCATGGCTAACATCCACGAGCAGTGTGTGAAATATGGCAAAGAAGGCGACTTCGTAAACTACGTGAAGGGAGCCAATGTTGCCGGATTCATGAAAGTTGCGCGTGCAATGATGGCACAAGGTATACTCTAATCCAAATCCTTACATAAAGCGAAATAGCCCGGGGCGTGATGCCTCGGGCTATTTCTATTTCACATATTATCCTGCTTTTCCCATCAGTCGTCGAGCTGCTTGGGGTCGATGACCACGTGCTTCACGCGCTGACGGCGCCAGGTGTAGACGAAATGCAGCTTGCCATCAGCCGTCTGTATAATTGCCGGATAAGAGTATTGGCTGATCGGCGAGTCCTCAAGAGTGGCGACGCGCTTCCATGTCTTGCCGTCGTCAGATATCGCAAGGCAAAGCGGCGTGCGCGGTCCTTTGGGAGTGCCCGGCACGGTTGCGAAATGATTATAGATAAGAGCCTGCCTGCCGTCGGCGAGCGTCACTGCGTCGGTTCCTGAATTATTGTTGGGAAGGTCGGTGAGAGTGACTGTGCCCCAAGTGTCGCCGTTGTCATAGCTCGACACCGTGGCGATGCGCGCGTTGCACGTGCGACACAAAACTTCGAGGTGACCGTCGCGGTGGCGGATCACGCTCGGCTGTATGGCGCGTATCGCCCCGGCTTTCCTCCCTTCAGCCGCCGCCATCGGCAACGAGTCGCTGTAAAGCGCCTCCTTCATGGGTCGGCGATACTTGGTCTCCACGCTCATCATCACCGAGTCGGGCTTCACAATGCGCCAGGTGGCTCCACGGTCGTCCGAAATCTCAAACCTCACTCTCCATCCTCCCGAACCTTCGCGGCTCGACGGGCAAATGAGGCGGCTGCCGTCATAATAAGGCTTATTCTTGATAGGACCGAGGAACCCTTCGGGAAGCGGCTCGCGGGCGCTCCATGTCAGTCCGCCGTCCGATGACCTCACCAGCCATCCCGTCCAGTCAGCCACGTTGGAGCCTATCTTATAGAAAAGCAGAAGTTCGTCGGAATCAGGGTAACGGAAAAGCACGGGATTCCAACACGCTTTGCGGCGAGCGTTGGCAAGATCGCCGCTGAAAGTAGGCGCTACCGGTCCTTCCGACGCCACAGTTGTTGTCGAGTCGATGCCCGACAAGCCGGCTATGCCACACCGCGGATCGTTGAGATCGAAAACGCCGTCGGCTGCAAGAACGGGCGCTGTCCACCGGTCGCTCCCTTTGGGCTTGCGGCTCACGTAGATGCACACATCGGGATGCCGCTCGTAGGTGCCGCCGAAATATGACGCAACGAGGTCGCCGTTGGCAAGCTCAACTATTGTCGACGCATGGCACTGAGGAAAATCAGCCTCATCATAGAGAAACTCGTCGACCACGATCCCTTTGCGCTGCTCCCCTGCCGAGGGGTCACGCTCGACCGAGAAATGATAATCGCCCGACCCGACTTCCCACACGGTACAGTCGCCCTCATGACGCAGCAACTTGCCGCCGTCGGCTTTCACCTTTCCGGCAGGAAGCCACACCTCGGCAACAGTGTTGCACGGCACCGATATCTTCCAATCAAGTTTCATCGGGGTCTTGGTCCAGTCGCCCGAAAGCGTGCCGTAAGGAGTGTTGTAGGTCGCCGCAACGTGGTTCAGCTCCTGAACCGAGAAATCGGGGCGCAGCATGATTCTTTTATAACCCGGCTCCAGAGGATTAAATCCGGCAAGATCGCGATAATACCACGCAAGCAGGTCGCCCAGCATCATCACGTGATTGCAGCTGTTCATCTTGCGTGAAGCGGTGTCGCCGTTCCACAATTCCCATATCGTCGTAGCTCCCTTTTCCATCATGTAGCCATAGCTCGGATAGGATGTTGTCGACGCAAGCAGAAACGCCACGTCGCCGCGTCCCATTCGGGAAAGTTCCCTCATCAACCAGTTCACACCGATGACCCCACAGCTCACATGNCCGCCATTGACGGTNAGAATCGTGTTGAGCAGATTTTTCTCGACNTCCTCGCGGCATGAATCGGGCACCATGTCAAAGGCAAGCGGCAGGATATTGGCGGTCATCGTATTGTTACCATAAAAAACACTGTCGGGATAAAGGGTGTGAGGTTCGGAGGCAAACGAAGTGCCGCGCTTTTCAACAAGGAAACGCTTGTTGAAAGCATCCTTCACCCGCTCGGCGTCGGCGACCCATTCGTCGGCTTCGCTGTCAAGCGAGAGCAAGCGTGCAAATTCAGCCATCAGTTGCGACATCTTGTAATAGTAAGCCGACGCAATCAGAGTCTGGTCGGTTTTTCTTGCGGGATCGGCTGAATGGATCAGCTCGGGCGATTCGGGCGGAACGCACCAGTCGCCATACTTGTCGGCGCGGATAAGCCCATCTTTAGTCGTATAATTGTTGCGGATGTGATGCATCCACTTTTTCATTGCCGGATAATTTTTCACGATAGGCTCGATGTCGCCCGTCTGGCGATAGAGCATGTCACACACAACCGGGAAGGTCGACGACCACGTCATGTCGGAGGTGTAGTAATTATAGAACGCCGGGCAAATGTCGGGGATGCAGCCATCCTCGCGCTGAGCCTCCCGAATGTCATCGGTCCACTTCGCATAGAATCGCCCGTTGTCGAAAAGGAAATTCTCTCCCCACGCCCCCATGTTGTGATCGCCGGTCCAGGGCTGGCGCTCGTCGCGCTGCGGACAGTCAACAGGCACGCTTTTATAATTAGATGCAATTCCGCGCCGCGCATTGGCAAGCACTCCGTCAAGCACTTTGTCGGAACTTTCAAAGGCGCCAGCATTGTCCATCTCGTCATAGATGACCTCGGCAATTATCCCGTCGGCGGTCAGGTCAGTCACACCCGAAACCTCGGCGTGACGGAACCCGTGGTAGGAGAAACGAGGGCTCCACCATGAGCCGGCATCTTTGCCCGATGCGATGTAAGTGTCAGCGCTTTGAGCATGACGCAGATTCTCCACGTCAAGGTGAAGGCTGTCGGGGGTAAGCAATTCGGCATAACGGACTCTGACGGTGTCGCCCGACGCAAGAGAGGGTACGCGGAACTTCACCCACCCGGCGCAATTCTCGCCGAAATCCACCAGATAAGAGCCTGAAGGCATGCGGCGTATCGACTTCGGAGCGATGCGTCTCATCACCTTCATGTTGGGAGCCGTGTTGGCGCGAAGCGTGCCGTAGGGAATCTCCGCACGGTCGGCATTGCGCCACGACGAGTCGTCATATCCCGGCTTGGTCCAGTCGCCCAGCGACTTGCGGGCGTCACACCACTCGCCGTCATATTCATTATTGCTGCGAATCGGTCCGTCGGCGGTCAACTTCCACTTCTCGTCGGAATTGACGCGCTGCACCGTTCCGTCGGCATACTCGATGACGAGGTTAAGCCTCAGCTTGGGATATCCGAAATTGGTGATTTTATATTTCTTATAATTCTGGTGCATGGTGTAATACCTGCCGTTTCCCAAAGTGACTCCTATGGCATTAGCACCGCCACGGATATTGTCGGTCACGTCGTGGGTATTGTAGATGACAGTGCGGCGATAGTCGCTCACGGCAGGGGCAAGCACCTGATCGCCTATCGTGTCGCCGTTGATGAAAAGGTCATACATGCCGAGCCCGCTGATGTGGAGAGTCGCGCGACGCACAGGCTTGTCGGCAGCATCAAATTCGGTGCGAAGATAGCGCGAGCTCAACCGGCTGTGGCTATCCTCCACGTCCCAGGGAAATGGCGCGTCGTATCCAATCCAACGACCGCCCCAATGCGTTTCGCCGCAAAGCCCCTGCCCCCATTCGGCAGGCTCGCTCCAGCGGGAGTCGCCCTTGTTGGTCGACACTTTCACTTTCCAATAGCATCGCTCGCCGGGACGCAGCGCCCTGCCTCCGTAGGGCACCCACACCGATTCGCTCGTCGACATTTCGCCCGAGTCCCACACATCGCCCTTTCCGGCAGCAAGATTCTCAGGTGACGAAGCGACAAGTATGTGGCATGATTTCTGCATCACCCCGCGGTCATCGCTCG
>WFMA01000076.1 GCA_009177195.1 Bacteroidales bacterium
ATGTTGTGGTAGCTGCCGAGAACCCCGCCGTAACCCTCGTTGCCAACGGCTCGGAAGTGTCGCTCCTCGTTGAAGTAGCCGACGCTCTCGCCAAGGAAGGCATCTCGGCTCGCGTGGTTTCAATCCCCTCTATCGGCTTGTTTGAATGCCAGCCCAAAGCTTATCGCGACAGCGTTATCCCCGCTTCGGGCAAAGTGTTCGGTCTCACAGCCGGATTGCCCTCAACCCTTCAGGGCGTAGTAGGCAGAGACGGCGAAGTGTTTGGTCTCGACCACTTTGGAGCTTCGGCGCCCTACAAAGTGCTTGATGAAAAATTCGGATTCACAGCTCCCGCTGTGCTCGCGCTCGTTAAAAACTATCTCGCCAAATAATCCGGGATAAATCGATATTCAATAGGGAGCGATGTCAGTTCAACTGATGTCGCTCCCCTTTTTTATTGCGTCAAACTATTTTGTTAATAAAAGCTAAAACGCTTGCATATATATATATATATATATATATCTTCGTGCCACATTATGTTTAACCTAAATTTAATTTTTATGCGTAAATTTACTCTATTAGTGGCAGCTGCACTCGTTGCCGTTTCTTTCAATGCAAAAGCGGAAGGCGTTACCGACGAACAAACCGTGACTCTTGCTTTCGTAGATGGCACCGCTTCTCACAAAGATTTTGACAGTTTCACCACCGGTGATCCCGAAAAACCCGACAACAATGTTTATACCTGGAAGAATGGCTTTGAACTTGCCATAACCAGCCGCGGCGACAAGGCTCTATCCGGAGGAAATACCATCGAAGTTGACGGTACCAGCTACAAGACTATCAAGGTATCAAACGGCGCCACCAATACTCTTTTCGCTCCTGAAGGCAATGTAATCACCAAGTTGACTATCTACGACTACGTAAACTGGGATGCTAACAAAACTGCTAACGCAGGAAAAACACCCCGAGCAACCTATTGGAGAGAGGTAGCCGGTACAGAATATACTGAAGCCGATGCCACTCCCCTTAAAGATCTTATTAGCGATGAAGGCTATCAACAAAATCCCGACAAAGTTGAATTCTCCATCAACAACCTCGCTTCAGTTACATTCACCAACACCGGCGAACAGCCCTGCGTTGTACTCGTAGTAACTTATGGCAAAGGCGAAACTGCAGGTATCGTTAACGTAAACGCTGTTGAAGAAAACGCTCCCGTCTACAACCTTCAGGGCGTACAGGTTGACGAAAACTACAAAGGCATCGTTATCAAAAACGGCAAAAAGTACATCAACAAGTAATCAAGTATTGTACAGATAACAGACATTATTTCCCATTAGGGTAATAATTTTTTTCAAAGTGAGTGAGTGTGTCAGTCTGTGAAGACCGACACATTCTTTTTTTACCACGTTGCCAATCCGGCATGCTCCGATCACCGCAACAAAAAAAGCACGTGCGTAAATTATGCCGCGGCGTTGAGGCGGAGTTTTCTCCACTTGATGTAGCCGAAGAGCGCCATCACGGTGTAGAATGCGTAAAGCGTGCCTGAAAAATAGATGCCCTTGTGATAGTAGAGCCACACGTAGACCGCATCGACCACGAGCCAAACAAACCACTGCTCGATATATTTGCGCGCCAGCATCCACAGCCCGATGACACTCAGCGAAGTCGTGAACGAATCGAGCCACACCACATTGCTGTCGGTGAACGTGGCGAGCAGCCACGCAATCAGCAGCCACATCCCGGCAAAGACACCGACAAGCGCGCCAGCCACCGGCAGCGGCACCGAGGTGATGGGCAGCTCAGGCTTGTCGCCCGACGACGCCCGGCGACTCCACGTGACATAGCCGTAGACAGCAATAACAAGATAGTAAACATTGATGGCGCAGTCGGCATACAATCCCTTGTTGTAAAAAAGCCACAGCGATATTACAGGCATTATCACACTGACGATCCACAGTCCCCGCTTGGCGTTGTACTCAAGATAGAGATACAGCAGCCCTACGGAGACTTTCAGGATATCAAGTGCCACGTTCAGATCCATAGGCTTAGAATTCGAGTGTCACGGTAGCCATCACATTAGTAGGCGCCTGAGCGGCATAGCCCGCATAACGGTATATGACCTTCTCGCCGTTTTCAACATAATAGCCGGCTCCGGCATAACCGTTGTTCTCATACTTTTCGTTGAAAAGATTGTAGATGGTGAAACCGGCGCGCAGCTGCTTCAGCCCGATGAAATTCTTCACGGTGAATCCAAGACGCAAATCACTCACGAAATAAGCGTCGAGAGCCTGTTCATCGCTCTTGGCATTGGACATGTACTGCTTTGACACATACCGGCTTGCAATCGAAGCGTCAAA
>WFMA01000143.1 GCA_009177195.1 Bacteroidales bacterium
CGGCAGAGTCATCGCTCATGAAGTCAATAACACCATGGGGGGCATCCGCTCGATTCTTGACACTGTCAGCGATGTAATGGCTGAGGACGGAGTGGATTCCGCAATGGTTGAAGTGCTCGAGGCTTGCCAGCAGCGATGTGGATCACTGAGCGAGTTTATTACCAATTTTGCCGATGTTGTCAAGATTCCCGAGGCAAATTTGCAGAAAGCCGATTTGAATAATATAGTGTCGGCGCGCAGGGTGCTCCTCGAAAGCATGTGTGTGAGCCGCAATGTCACATTCACTTTGAACTTGTCCCCTGAGCCCGTCGAAGTCAGCATTGACTCCGTGCTTTTTGAACAAGTGCTTATAAATATTGTGAAAAATGCAGTGGAGAGCATCGGAACCGATGGAAATGTCACTGTGACGGTGTTATCCGCCCCGGTTGGGATTGTAATAGCCGACGATGGACCCGGAATATCCGAAGAAGCGGCTGAGAAACTGTTTAGCCCCTTCTTTTCAACAAAAAGCAACGGACAGGGCATAGGGCTAATGTTCATCAGCGAGGTGCTCCACAAGCACGGTTGCAAATTCTCTTTGGAGACTTGCGAGGACGGTTTGACCCGTTTTTCAATCATGTTTTGAGTCAAGCGATATTTTTGCATGAAATTCCACATTTTTATTTGTGAATATTTGTAAATTAAATCTAAGTTTCCTAATTTTACGATTAGAGATAGAAACGGAAATGTTATGTGGAGTCTTTTGCGGGTAGACGGCATCGATGCCTTCGCTCTCGAATGATAAAACATAGGCGGCTCACATTTCTGAATTCAAATTAATATTCCCGAGAGTCGGGGAACCATGATTAACAATGAAAAAATATCTTGTTTCTGCGATGTTGGCGGTTATGGCTTTTATGCCGATGACTGCACAAAATGAAATTGTGAACAATCCCAACAACAAGCCTTATTGGGGACTCCGTGTAGGTGCCGACATTACTTGCCCCGGTAAAATGTCAGCTGACAAGGTAAGTGTCAGCACATTCAAAAATGGCATAGGTGTAGAACTGGGCGGCATCTATAATATTCCTGTAGTTGCTAACTTCTATGTAGAGCCGGGTGTGAAATTATTCTATGACACCTACTCATTGAATAATGAAATGCTCGATGCTCTCGATTTAACCGGTTCTTCGTTTAGAAAATTCGGTATGCGCATCCCCGTTATGGCTGGATATCATTTTGATTTCACTGAAGATATCAAGGTTTCGGTATTCACCGGTCCTGAGCTTGAAATAGGTTTCTGGGGTAGGGAACATTACAAAGATGGTAGAGATAAAGCATCGACAAACCTATATGGTGATGACGGGCTCAAGCGTGTGAATGTCCTTTGGGGTATAGGTGCCGGTGTTTCTTATCAAAGATACTATCTTGGAATTAATGGCGGGATAGGAATGGTGAATATGATTGGTGATTCCGACGCAAAATTCCATGAAAATCGTGTCACTATAAGTCTTGGCTACAACTTCTGATAGTCAATTGAGAAGATAATATTCCGGGGGCTTTCAATCAATCGGTTGGAAGCCCTCTTTTATATCCTGTCAACCATTTCTCCATATAGTTTGTTAAATGTATTGTAACATAATTTCTAACTAAACACTATAGACTGATGAAGAAAATTTTACTCGGATTGTTGACAGCTGTAGGACTATTCTCAGCGTCANAGGCTCATGCGTTTGATTTAACAGCAAGTTACGGCGGCTTTACTCAGATGGACGCCATGGATTGCCATGATGGAGGCAGTGACGTGAACAATGCTTGGGGCGCGCTGAATGTAGGCGCTGATTTTAAGGTTCTCCCCGGATTGACTCTCGGTCCGTCATATTCATTCTCAAGCACTTCGCGTAAGCATTTCTCAGAGAATAAATTCTACTATCATGTGTTGATGCTTAACGGTAAGTATAATTATTATCGCAACAGCATCGTTACCCTTTACGGACATGTGGGCGTGGGTTCGGTTATAACCCATCAAACTTATGCCGGTGATTCAAAGAATAAGGGATATTTCGCATTCCAGGTTTCACCTATCGGCGCGTTTGTCGACATCACTCCTAAAATCGCTTTGTTTGGCGAAGCCGGTTTTGGAGCNCAGGGNCTTCTTCAAGTTGGAGTCAAGATTAATCTGTAATANAATATTTATATAGAAAAAAAATAATGGGGCGACGTTTTTAACGCCGCCCCATTATTTTTTATTCGACTCGTGTCGGAGAGCGATTATTCAGGCAATTTGCCGTCGGTCTCATCCAAAAGGGCTATGTNAAGCACCTCCATTATCGTTGAAACATAATGGAATGTCACGCCCTCCACATATATNGCGTCGATTTCNGCGATATCCTTGCGATTTTCCTCCGAAAGGACNATGTCGGTNATCCCCGCGCGTTTTGCGGCAAGAATCTTTTCCTTTATGCCNCCNACGGGAAGNACCTTTCCGCGCAGGGTTATCTCTCCGGTCATCGCAAGACGCGNGCGTATTTTTCTGCGGGTGAACGCCGAGGCGATAGAGGTTGCCATCGTTATGCCTGCCGACGGTCCGTCCTTCGGAATCGCTCCTTCAGGAACATGAATATGCAGCTGATATTTGTCAAATGCGTCATCGGGTATACCTATTTCTGAAGCATGGCTTTTGACATATTGCAGTGCTATCGTCGCCGACTCTTTCATCACGTTGCCGAGATTTCCGGTCAGAGTGAGTTTTTCCCCTTTCCCTTTTGACAGTGACGACTCGATGAACAGGATTTCNCCTCCAACGGCTGTCCATGCGAGACCCGTCACCACTCCGGCAAACTGATTTCCCTCATAACGGTCCTTGCTGTATTTTTCCACGCCGAGAAAGTCATGAAGATGCTTCGGCTGTATTTTTGCCGGAACTTTCTTCCCCTGCATACGGGCAAGGATTATCTTGCGNGCTATTTTGGAGATAGTCTTTTCGAGTTGTCTCACTCCGCTTTCCGAAGTGTACTTCTCAATGATATCGACGAGCGCCTCATCNGTGATGTTGATGTCTTTTGCCTTAAGGTTATGCTCTTTTACCACGCGCGGAATGAGATGACGCTTTGCAATCTCCACCTTCTCTTCCAGTAGATAGCCTGAAAGGTCAATGATCTCCATGCGGTCGAGCAGCGGTTGCGACAGGGTCGAGAGCGTATTTGCAGTGGCGATGAACAGAACTTTCGACAGATCATAGTCTATATCAACGTAATTGTCGTGGAAGTGACAGTTTTGTTCGGGATCAAGCACTTCGAGCAGTGCTGCCGAGGGATCGCCTTTGAAATCGGCGCCTATTTTGTCAATTTCATCGAGAAGCAGAACGGGATTGGAGTCGCCTGCGCGCTTTATTGCGTCGATAATCCTGCCGGGCATGGCGCCTATATAAGTGCGTCGATGACCCCTTATCTCGGCTTCGTCATGGAGACCGCCGAGCGACACCCGCTGGTAAGATCTGCCCAACGCTGCGGCTATGGATTGACCGAGCGATGTCTTTCCTACCCCGGGAGGACCAACAAAACAAAGTATCGGGGCTTTTCCGCCGGGATTGTTCAGCAGCACGGCAATCTGCTCAAGAATGCGTTCCTTTACTTTTGCAAGTCCGAAATGATCTTTCTCAAGCTGATCGGAAGCTATAGTTATATCCTCGTTGAGATCGGAATATTTTTCCCACGGGAGGTCAAGAAGCGTTTCAAGATAAGAGTATTGCACCGCATAGTCAGGGCTTTGCGGATTGAGACGCCCAAGTTTGTCAAGCTCTTTGGCGAATGTTTTCGCTGCCGCTTCTGAAAACTTAACCGTCTCTGCTTTCTTTCTCAGGCTCTCCTGATCGTCGTCAGAGTCTCCGTAGAGTTCCTGACGGATGGTTTCCATCTGCTGCTGAAGAAACGCTTGACGCTGATTCTGCTCGAAATGGGTACGTGCTTCTGACTGGATTTTGTGTGTCACCTTGAACATGCTCTCCTGCTCGGTCAATGCTGCGAGCAACGCCTTGGCGCGCTCCTTTATGCTGTCCTCCTCAAGAAATTGCATCTTCCTTTCGGAACTGAACGGCGACTGGCTGCACAGCATGTTGATCAATCCCGCTTTGTCGGGATGATTCTTTATGTTGTGGGCAAATTCCTCAGGACCGTCCATCTCTGCGATAAGTTTCAGCGACAAATCCTTTATGGCATCGAAAAGCGCTGTGAAAGTTTTGTCGTTGGCGCGCGGCTTCTGTTCTTTTATGCCGGTCACTTTAAGACGCAGGAAGTCGCTGCTGTCCGTCACTCCGGGATATTGGTAATCTATTCTGATCTTCTCCCTGCCCTTTACTAAGGCTGTGTGCTGTCCGTCGGGAAGCTCGAAAACTTTTATGACGTCGGCTACGACACCGTAAGGATACAGGTCGGCAATCGTCGGATTCTCTACGTCGGGGTTCTGTTGGCAGATGACACCGATCGGCATTTGAGTGTCGGCAGCGAGTTTTGCGAGCTTGAGCGATGATGCTCTCACCAGAATCAATGGGGTAGTGACTCCGGGGAAAAGCACCAGATTATGGGTGGCAAGAATCGGAAGCGCGTCATAGTCAGGCTTTGTCATCTCGCCATTGAGGTTTATTTCAATCTGATTCAGCGCGATAAAGCGCGGTTGATCGTCTTCAGTATGATTCATCAGCAAGTGGTATGAAAAATAATGTCATGGAACGCAATTACAATAGCAAATTGCGCGCCAAAGTTTGTTGAACGTCATCGGCGGTAGGGAAGGGAGTGACACCGGCGCGCCGCTTTCCGTCAACCTTTCTTCTGTCGTGACAGAAGAAACTTCTTGAATGCCGGGAACTGCGAGCTCAGTTTCACCGATTGCTTCTCGCCTTTCAGGAATGCTGCGAGCCTTTCGGGAATCTTCGTGTCAGCCCCCGTAATCTTGTCAACGGTATCCTTGAATTTCGCAGGATGGGCGGTTTCGAGGAAGATGCCTGTTTCACCCGGCTGCAGATGCTCGCAAAGTGCTCTGTAAGCCACCGCGCCGTGAGGATCGAGCAGATATCCGGTCTTGTCAAGAGTCTCTTTGATTGTTTCCGCAATCTCCTCGTCGGTATAGGAACAGCCGCTTATTTCCGCGCATATCTTTTCATGCGAGTTGCCATATAGGTCAAGGATGCGCGCGAAGTTCGACGGATCGCCCACATCCATCGCATTGGCGATTGTGGCGACAGATTTCCGTGGATTGTATTTGCCNGTATTCAAATATTCAAGGAACACGTCATTNCNGTTNTTGGCGGCGATGAAACGCTTGATGGGAAGCCCCATCCGTTTTCCAATGAGAGCCGAGCATATATTGCCGAAGTTTCCGCTCGGAACNGCAACCACGATATTGTCGGGTTTTACCCCCGAAGCGATAAGCTGTGCGTAGGCATGGAAATAATAGAACATCTGAGGCAAAAAGCGAGCCACGTTGATAGAGTTTGCCGAAGTNAGCTTCATNGCCTCNTTAAGTTCCTTGTCCATAAACGCCGCTTTAACCAGNGCCTGGCAGTCGTCAAANGTGCCGTCGACTTCGATTGCGGTTATGTTCGAGCCGAGAGTGGTGAACTGCGCCTCCTGAATGCGGCTCACTTTATTCCGCGGATAAAGCACATACACGTTCACGCCGGGCACGTTTAGGAATCCGTTTGCCACGGCGCTTCCGGTGTCGCCCGAAGTGGCTACTAAAACATTGACATCTTCATCTCCGGCAGTCGAATTGAAGTGTCCGAGCAGTCGCGCCATGAATCTCGCGCCNACATCCTTGAACGCAAGCGTAGGTCCATGGAATANCTCGAGGGAATATTTATTGTCATCCACTTTTACCAGCGGAATATCGAAATTAAGTGTTTCCGCTACGATTTTTTTCAAGATGGACGAGTCTATGTCCTCTCCGAAAAGAGTGTTGGCGACCACATATCCGATTTCAGCCAACGTCATTTCCCCGATATGCTTGAAGAATGCCGATGGAATGGTGGATATCTTTTCAGGCATATACAATCCGCGGTCAGGAGCGAGTCCCTTTACCACAGCTTCCGATAGTGAAGCCTTCTCCGATTGTTTATTGGTGCTGTAATATTTCATGTCTGCAATTAATCTTAAGAAAATAGAATCTTCATGAAATCCTTTCCGTCAAGTGTGCCATAATATCCCTTGGCGGCATTCTTCTCAGTGAACGACTCAACTGAATCAGCCGGCACTCCCGGCTTATATACCAAAAACGGAACCGGATCAGAAGTGTGGGTCTTGATGCGGCATGGAGTAGGGTGGTCGGGCAGAACGGCGATTGCGAGCGGTTCGTCGAGCGTTGCTGCCGCTTCAACTATCGGCTTCACAATCCGTCGGTCAAGATATTCGATTGTCAGCTTCTTCAGCGAAGCGTCACCCTCGTGACCCGCTTCGTCGCTTGCCTCCACATGGAGAAACACGAAATCGGTCCCGTTGCGCAGCGCGTCGATCGCTGCGGCTGCCTTCCCCTCGTAATTGGTGTCATATAATCCCGTGGCGCCCTCCACTTGAATCGGTTTAAGCCCTGCGTAAACGCCTATCCCGAAAATCAAGTCTACGGCTGAAATAACCGCTCCGTTTCTTACCGGATACTCCTCCGTCACGGGACGCATCGCCGGGCGATATCCCGGCGACCACGGCCAGATGCTGTTGGCTGTGTCTTTCCCTTCGAACTTGCGTTTTTGATTGATGGGATGCTGCTCAAGAATCTCCTGCGATTTGAGGATAAGCCGGTTCACCAAGTCGGCGGTTTCGCGCGCTTCCTCACAGTCAGGCTTGACCATCACGTCGGCAGCCGGCGTTCCGGGAACATCATGCGGAGGAGTGCAGCTTATCCGCTTGTCCCCGCCCTTGATGAGAAGCAGGTGGCGGTATGAGATGCCCGGATAAAATTTCACTGCGTCGTCGCCCAGCTTCTCATTCAGGAAAGCTATCAACTCAGCAGCCTCCTCGGTGCTGATATGCCCTGCCGAATGGTTTTTGATCGCGCCGTCGGTGATATTGATAAGATTGCATCTCATAGCCATGTAGCCTTCAGGAACATCAATGCCCATGCTTGCGGCTTCAAGCACGCCTCTGCCTTCAAAAAGGCGTGCTACGTCATAACCCAGCACCGCCATGTTGGCGACTTCGCTTCCGGGATGCATNCCTTCNGGAACCGTNTTGAGCATNCCGCACCGNCCTTCNCGGGCAAGAGTGTCCATCGNCGGCGTGTCGGCGGCTTCGAGCGGAGTTTTTCCGCCAAGCGCCTCGATCGGCTCGTCAGCCATCCCGTCCCCTAAAATGATTATATATTTCATTCCGTGTCAGTCTTAACGTATGTTGGCGATGCCGATTATATCGGAAAATACTCCGGCTGCGGTCACTTCGGCGCCTGCGCCATAGCCCTTGATTGCCATCGGATACTCGTTATATCGCTCGGTAGTGATGAGAATCACGTTGTTGCTTCCGGCAAGATTGTAGAACGGATGGTCAGCCGACACCGATTGTAGCCCCACGCTCACCTTCCCTTTGTCAAGGGTGGCTACAAAACGCAGGTGTTTACCCTCGCTTTCAATCGCCGCTCGTTTCTCCTCGAAATCTTTGTCGATTTTTTTCACATTATCAATGAAATCCCGGCTTGAGCCTTCGAAACATTCATCGGGGATGAACAGATTCTTTATCACGTCGTCCTGCTCCACTTCATATCCTGCTTCGCGGGCGAGAATCACGAGCTTTCTTATAACATCGATTCCGCTCAGGTCCACTCGCGGGTCGGGNTCGGTATATCCTGCCTCTTTAGCCATCTCTATCGCCTTGCTCAGNGGAACGTCGCGNNNTATNACATTGAAGATATAGTTGAGCGTTCCGCTCACCACGGCTTCGATTTTAAGAATACGGTCGCCCGAGTTGATGAGATTGTTGATGGTGTTGATGATNGGGAGNCCGGCGCCCACGTTGGTTTCAAAAAGNAATTTCACATCCTTTTTGCGAGCTATTTTCTTCAGCTCGGCGTAGGACTCGTAGCCCGACGACGCTGCGATTTTATTCGCCGCCACAACATTGATATTGTGCGAGAGCATGTCAAGATACAATCCTGCGATCTCCTTGCTCGACGTGCAGTCGACAAATACCGAGTTGAAGATGTTCATCCCGATAACGCCGTTCCTGATGTTAGCCACCGTTGCCTCTGTTTCTGAGGCGTTGAGCTGTTCAAGATAGTTCTCGGTGTCGATGCCGTCGCGGTCAAATACGCACTTCTTGGAATTGGCAAGTCCCACGAGGCGTAGCTTTAGCGACTTGTTTTCAAGCAATTTCTTTTCCTGGGCGTGAATCTGCGAGAGAAGGTGCCTGCCCACATTTCCTATTCCGACAACAAACAGGTTTAAGATCTGCGTGTCAGACAAGAAAAAACTATCATGAATCACATTGAGCGCCTTCCGGAGGTCATTGTGTTCGATGACAAATGAAATGTTGGTTTCGCTTGCTCCTTGAGCGCAGGCGATCACGCTGATACCGTTTCTTCCGAGGGTGTTGAACAGCTTGCCGGCTATACCGGGGGTATGCTTCATGTTCTCTCCAACAATGGCTACTGTGGCAAGGTTGGTCTCGGCGGTGATGTCGCTCAGCGTGCCGTCCTAAAGTTCGGGGGCGAATTGCTCTTTCAACACGGCTATCGCATGTTCCGCGTCGGCGATTCTCTCTGCAAATGACGTGTTGCACTCACTGGCCCCCTGGCTCACGAGGAACACTGAAATGCCATTGCGGGCGAGGGTGTTGAAGATACGAGAGTTGATACCGATGACACCCACCATGCCCACACCTTGAATCGTGATAAGGCAAGTGTCGTTGATCGACGATACCCCCTTGATCGCTTTCCCTTCGGGCGAAGGATGGCGGTCGGTGATTCTCGTTCCGGGAGCTTCGGGATTGAACGTGTTCTTGATAAGAA
>WFMA01000007.1 GCA_009177195.1 Bacteroidales bacterium
ACGAATCAGCCGAGCTGCCCAATCTTCGCCGAAAGGGTAAACCTTATTCCGTATCGGCTATGTATAAGTCTGACGGATTGTTCAAGAGCTATGAGGAGATTCTCGCCTGGCCTGTGGATCAGGACGGTATGGGAAATGCTTCGCTCGCTCCCGGCGATATAAAGTATCTTGACCTTGACGGTGACGGCTTCCTCTCGACCAATGACCGTGAGTATGTGAAGACTTCATCTCGCCCCGATCTTAACTTCGGTTTGGGACTTGGAGCGGAATGGAAAGGTATTTACTTGAGCGCGCAGTTCCAGGGGGTTGCAGGCTACAATCAGATGCTTACCGAGATTTATTCGCTTGAAACCAGCACATTGCCGCGCTTCCAGGAATACCACTACACCAATAGCTGGACTCCCGACAATCCCAATGCCGATTATCCGAGGGTGAAGTTTGCGTCAAGCACCGACAACAACCGCAAGAAAAGCGACTTCTGGTTGAAAAAGTGTGATTTCGTGCGTTTGAAAGCTCTTACCGTGGGCTACCGTTTCCCCAGGAAGATGCTTCGCAAAGCCCGCATCTCCACTCTTGACGTGGCTCTCCAGGGAGGAAACCTTTTCACCATCTCGTCGCTTGACAACAACATCGACCCTGAATCGCTCCGCGGCTATCCGTTGGCGCGCACCTATGGTGTCACTGTTAATTTCGGATTCTAATATTATAAACCAACAGGAACGATACACAATGAAATTTTTTAAATACATAATACCTTCCCTTATTTTGTCGACGGGACTGTCATCATGTGATGACATCTTCCGAGACGCTCCTAACAATAAGCTTTCGCAGGATATAATATGGGAAAACGAGATTTTGCTTAACGAATATGTGAATCCGTGGTACAGCGCGATGGATAACGGTTTTTCGACTCTTGTCACCACCATCATGGCGGGACTCGGCAATGAGTATGATCCGTGGTATGGCGATCAGCTGACTGTGGGACGACGCAGCTGGTATCAGACCGACTATGGCAACATCCTGAAGAGCCAGCAATCGATGCTCACCACCCGCGGACGCACATCATGGCTGAGCGCTTATTCCGAAATCCAGTCCATCAACACGTTGCTTGAAAATGAGAGCCGTCTCGTGCCTCAGATTCGTGATCGCGTTGTCGGCGAGGCTCATTTCTTCCGCGCTTATTATTACTATAAGTTGCTGAGACGTTTCGGCGGACCGCTCTTGATCGACCATGTGTTTGACCCGTTGAAGAATCCCGAGAAATTTCCCCGCGCATCTTATGAGGAGACGGTGAAGTTTATCACTGAGGAGGCAGAGAAGGCATCCTACCTGTTGCCGGCGGTGAACACCGACGACAATGCAGGTCGCGCAACCCGCGGCGCCGCCCTCATGCTAAAGGCGAAAACCTTCCAATGGGCATCGGGCGCGCATTTCCAGAATCAAGATACTCCTTATCTCGGTTTCCCCGACGATCGCTCGATGGAGATGCTCGACTCGGCTGAGGCAAACTATGACAGAGTGATGGCGCTCAACGTCTATGACCTCATCCAGATTCCCGACGGCGACCGTCAGACTGTAGTGGAGGCTTATCGCAACATCTTCCTAACCAAGAATTCCAAAGAATCAATCTGGGAAGTGCAGCATGCCGATGACGGCGACTTCAACATGGCAGACGGTCATAAACTCGACCGCGACGCCGCTCCGCCATCCGCCGGTGGAACGACTGCAGCCTACAATCCCACCCAGAACCATGTCGACGAGTACCGCATGGCTAACGGCAAGCGCATCAACGAAAGCGGATCGGGCTACAACAGCAACAATCCTTTCGAGGGACGCGACGTTCGTTTCTATGCCAACATCCTCTATGACGGAGCCGAGTGGAAGGGTAAAATCATGGATCTTCACTATACCACTGTCGACGGGCAGGAGGTTGCCGGAGTCGACCTGACTCCTTACGGAACTTCCACCGAGGCGGGAACGACGCGCACCGGCTATTACATGGCTAAATTCCTCAACGAGCGTCAGGCTATCAACAACGACGAGAACTATGCAAGTTCTCAGAACTGCATCCTGTGGCGTTATGCCGAGTTGCTTCTCGATTATGCCGAGATCGATTTCAAGAAAGGACGCACCGCCGACGCTCTTGAAAAGGTGAACCGCATTCGCAAGCGTGTCCACATGCCGGCGTTGACCTCCATCACCTGGGACGACATCATGAACGAACGCCGTGTGGAACTCGCTTTCGAGAAAACGACCTATTGGGATATACTTCGTTTCAACGAGGCTGAACAGCGCCTGACCGGTACCACCAATCCGCTCTACGGCATAAAGATTGTCTATGCCGCCAACGGAACCAAGCGCATAACCAAGCCGGTGGTGAACGGACGCAACACCGTGGTGAGATATTTCCGCGCCCGCCAGTATTACTACCCGATCCACTGGGATGACNTNCGTTANCATGANATCGACCAGAATCCTGAATGGGTTGAAATGTAGTCTTGTATATCAGTAATAAAAGTAAATTATAGTTATGAAAAAGTTTTTATTAGGCGTTGCCGCTATGGCGACTGTGACGAGCGGATTCGCGCAGGCTACCTACAATTATTTTGACGCCGCCGATGTCGATGCCAACGGTTGGTTGTGGTTTGACACTCAGGAGAAGATTGACAAGTATGTCGGTTTCCTCGGCATGGGTCCCAATCCCAAAATCATTCTTATGTCTTCAACTTGGGAAAATCAGGACAATGAATATCCTGAACCTTATTGCGATCCTAACTATGTGGGTTATAACGCAGCCGGCGAGGAAGGCGGCGAAGGCGCCAAGACCGGAGCTATCGTTCTGTCGGAAGCCGATCCTGCGGGAAGCACATTGTTTGCCGACAATCCTACCGGAGGAGGCATAATGTTGTGGTTGCCTGACTGTGCTGAGTTTGACCTCTTCCTGTCGACGCCCAATGAAAACATTATTCCTAATCTTCGAGGCGCTGCAGGACACGTGCCTGATATCGATTGCGGTGTTATCCGCGGCTATGGCAACGTCCCCTTCTTCGGCATCAGTCCGCTGGCTGAGGTTTCTCAGTTCCAGTGGAACAATATTCAGGCTATCCAGAATGCCAGCACCGGTTTCTGCATTGGAGGTAAAGATCCNGTAACCGCCTTGGTGCGCAGCATTATGAAGGCTCCGTTGCTGATTCAGGGTATAAAGGTGATGACCTACACGAAAACTTCNACCGGNGATGCCGGAATCGAGGATATAGTTGCCTCGTCGGCTCTTAAACTCGCTTTCACCGGCGACGCTGTTATCGCAAGTGAAAACGCCGAGATAAGCGTTTATTCAGCTGCCGGCGCTAAACTGGCTGAGGTCAACGGTAAAGTCGTTTCGTTGAGCAACTTCACTCCGGGCACCTACGTTGTAAAGGCTGTTTCCGCCAACGGCACAGCCACTCTTAAAGTAGTACGCTAATTTTGATTAGAATATGAGGCAGACTTTTCTGTCACTGATGCTATTAGCAACCCTATCCGCGTTTGCCGTCGACAAGATGGCAAACGTGGTTTGCTTTGTGCAATTTGCCGATCAGACCGACGCCGGCTGGAAACATGATTTCGACTACTATGAAACGATGTTCAATGACGCGTCGGAAGGCGCCAACTCGGTAAAGAACTATTTCCACGACGCCAGCTTCGGTAAAATGGACTGGACCTCGACCATTGTGCGTACAATTCATGTCGATACCCGCAAGCGCTCGGAATTGTGCAAGAAATCGTCGATCAATCCCGATGGATATGACAATTATGTTTATGCAAGCATGTTTCAGGAACCGGCTTTCGTAGCTGATGTCTGTAAGAGCATCGAGGGGTTGATCTCTGACGACGTGGTTCTTGACTACGACGGTGACGGCAAGGTCGATAATCTGACTCTGATTGTATGCGGAAATTCCGAAATAAGCTCATCGAGCAACTTGTTGTGGCCCGCCAATAACCGAGCCGTTTTTTCCACAGCTTCGATCAAAGGTGTCAGAGTGGGCAATTATCTGAAGGTGTTTGACGGAGCTAACGGATACAGCACATCGTTTACTCCTCAGGAGATAAACACCGGAGTGCTTTGCCATGAAATGATGCACACGCTTAAAGCGTTTGACCTCTATTCGGGCGGCAGCTCCAATCCGGTAGGAGTATGGGATTTNATGAGCGACAATAAGACTGTTCCGCAGGGNTTCACGGCATACACCCGTTATAAATATGGNAAATGGATTCCGGAGATAAAGCAACTGTCGGAGCCCGGTGTCTACACGGTAGCTTCGATTGATTCTCCCGAGCCTGATAATGTTGCCTATAAAATCGTTCCCAATCCGTCGAAAAGCGAGTATTTCATGGTGGAATACCGCAGCAAGGATAGCCGGTGGGACAAGTCGCTTCCNAATGCGGGACTGCTGGTCTACAGGGTGAATGAAGCCGTGGAAGGGAACCTTGGCAGCAATCAGGAGGTCTACGTGTTCCGTCCCGGCGGCAGCACGAAAGTCAACGGCACCNTCTCAAGGGCGCCACTTGGCGAGTCGACAGGGCGTTTGTCGTTTGGAGGCGCTGACGATGCCGACTATCCGTTCTATTCCGATGGCACCCGCGCCGACTTCTCGATATCTGACGTTAAAGCGGTCGATGGCGGGATGCAGTTCGCTCTTTCATTCGGGGTGGCTTCGATCGACGACACTTTTGTCAGCGCGGAGACTCTTGAATATGACGCTGCGACTGAGACATTGACTGCTCCCGGAGCCGTGTCGGTGGAAATCTACACTTTGTCGGGCATGAAACTGGAGTCGATAGCAGGCGCGGCGCCGGGCGTTTATGTGGCTCGTGCCGTTTTCAGTTCAGGACGAAGCAAGACGCTGAAGTTTAGAAAATGACCTGACGGACTCTACACCGTCACAATCAATTTAACGAAGGCATGGAGTCGGCGAGAGTTTCCATGCCTTTTGTTTATGACTGTGCGTGATGAATGCTTTTATTTTGATAAAAAGAGTGTGTTGGAAAACCTTTTATAATGTTATTAAGTTATAATTATATAAGATTTTTTCAACAAATAATAACGAGGGTATCACTATGCATTCTTCATTAACCGGAATTTTGCTAAGCGCGGTCGCTATATTTTGCGCGTCGGTAACTCCAAGCCGGGCTCAGTCTATAGGCGGAGGCGGGGTTGTGTCGCTCGATTCATGCAGGGCGATGGCTGTGCGCAACAACAAGCAGATGCGCATAGCTTCGGAGCGTGTCAAAGCGGCAGGCTATCAAAAGAAAGAGGCATTCGCAGCCTACCTGCCGGCGATCGATTTTGCCGGCGGCTATACGTATAATCAGAAAAGCATTTCAGTTTTTGACTCTGACCAGTTTCTTCCCGTCAAGACTTTTGACGGCAACGGCTATGCGTTCAGCATGGTGAGCGGTCCCGACGGCACTCCAATAAAGGGTCCCGACGGTCAGTATATCCCGAAAGAGGTGGCATGGCTTCCCAAGGATGCCTTGTCCTACGATATCCACAACGTGTTTTTCGGAGCCGTCACTCTCACTCAACCTGTCTATATGGGGGGGAAGATCGTGGCGATGAATAAAATCACTCAGTATGCCGAGGAGTTGGCTCGGTCGATGCACGCAAGCGGAGCGGAGGATGTGATATATGCTGTCGACGCCGCCTATTGGGAAGTGGTTTCTCTTGAAGCCAAGAAACAGCTCGCCACGAGCTACGTGGCTCTGCTCGACACTCTTCACCGCCAGGTCAAGGCGATGGTAGATGTAGGCGTTGCCACCAAGGCTGACCAGCTTAGCGTGGACGTGAAGCTTAACTCGGCAAATGTGGACTTGACGAAGGTGGAAAACGGACTGGTGTTGTGCCGCATGGCGCTTGCGCAGTTGTGCGGGTTGCCGGTCAATACCGAAATGACTCTTGCCGATGAGAACTCTCCCTCGGTCGACATGTCGCCGGTTGCGACGAGCTATAATATGAACGATGTCTATGCAAGCCGCCATGACCTCCATGCTCTTGAACTGGGGCGCAAGATCACCTATCAGCAGGGCAAGGTGGCGTTGTCGTCGATGCTTCCCAATCTTGCCGTGGTCGGCGCTTATTCTTTTTCCAATCCCAATATGTTCAACGGGTTCGAGAAGCGTTTCAACGGCGCGTTTTCAATCGGCGCCGTACTGAAGATTCCCATCTGGCACTGGGGAGGAAATTACAACAAGTATCGCGCGGCAAAGACGCAGACCGCTATAATGGACCTGCAGATCGAGGATGCTAAAGAGATGATAAACCTTCAGGTGAGCCAGGCTGCGTTCAAAACCAACGAGGCGCTGAAGACCTATATCGCCACCAAGTCAAATATCGCCAGCGCCGATGAGAACCTGCGCAGCGCGCAACTCGCATTCAAGGAGGGCGTGGCTACATCCGACAATGTGATGGAAGCGCAGACGGCATGGCTTAAAGCTCATTCCGAGAACGTGGACGCTGAAATAGACGTGAACCTTTGCCGGGTGTATCTGTCTAAGGTTTTGGGAAACATGGATTATAATTATATAACTAAAGAATAAAAAACACCTCATCATGGCAAACATAGAAAATAACTCATCAGCCCAGGCTACGGGAAAGAAAGAAACGGCTCTGATAGCGACGCTTGTAGTGGTTGTCGTCGCCGTGGCTCTGATAGCATTTATCGGGTTCATGTTTTTAAAACCGGCTCCGCAGGTAGTGGAGGGGCAGGCTGAAGCTACTTCGGTCAAGATTTCGGGCAAGCTCCCGGGGCGAGTAATGGAGATTTATGTTGAGGAGGGTCAGGACGTGAAAGCCGGTGACACGCTTATACACATCCATTCCACTCTTGCCGACGCGAAACTCTATCAAGCCGAGGCGATGCAGGCTGTGACCGCCGCCCAGAATAAAAAAATCGACGCAGGAACACGCAAGCAGATAGTGCAGGGAGCCTACGACGTTTGGCAACAGGCGGTGGC
>WFMA01000034.1 GCA_009177195.1 Bacteroidales bacterium
TGTTTCCGATGTTGAGAATGAAACCCAACAAGACTCAAAACAACTTGAAGCAGCGTTTCAACACCGATATCCCCGGCATGGTCACTATCGACGACCTGACTCTGACCGACGAAAAGGTGAAGGATATACGATTTGACGGAGTGATGACGGTGGAAAGCTCGTTCAGCACCGTTCACCGCCGCAAGAAGGTTGACGACGCTATTTCGCTTAAACGCGTTCTCTACCCCTCCCCCAACTCGCCTTACTACTGCGAGGAGTACACTTTCACCAACAATATGGACCATCCCGTGACAATGCGTATTCCCGACTGGAAAGTGAAATACATCACACCTGAAGAAGCCGGCGTATATGGCTCATATAAAATCGAAGGCTCGCTTTCCAAAAACGGATTCTTCACCATCGAGCCGGGAAAGAGTCTTGATTTCTTCGCCGTGTTCTCGGGACAGAAAATCAACGACGCTCCCTATACCCGCATCAACACCGACGCTGAGCGTGGCGGCAGAAGGGCGCTCATCGACCAGTGGTGGAACAATCTCGTGCTTGAGACTCCCGACAGCGTGCTCAACACCATGTTCGCATTCGCAAAACTGCGCGGAGCGGAGAGCATCTACAACACAAAAGGNGGACTGATGCACGGACCCGGNGGCGAAGCTTACTATGCCGCAGTGTGGGCTAATGACCAGGCTGAGTACATCAATCCGTTCTTCCCCTATCTTGGCTATGAGATAGGNAATCANTCGGCNCTGAACGCATTCCGTCACTTCGCCCGATATATGAACGATGAATATCGCCCCATCCCCAGCTCCATCATTTCNGANGGCGTGAGCACCTGGCACGGAGCTAAGGACCGCGGCGACGGCGCCATGATAGCCTACGGAGCTGCGCGCTATGCGCTCGCCCGAGGCAATAAGGAGGAAGCGAAAGAATTGTGGCCGCTCATTGAATGGTGTCTTGAATATTGCAACCGCAAGCTGAATGACAAAGGCGTTGTCGCTTCAAACTCCGACGAGCTTGAGAACCGCTTCCCTGCGGGCGACGCCAACCTATGCACCTCGACGCTCTATTATGACGCACTCATTTCGGCAGGTTATCTCGGAAAAGAGCTCGGCATACCCGCTTCACAGCTCAATAAATACGCTAAGCAAGCTAAAGAGTTGAGAGCCGCGATAGAAAAGCATTTCGGATATAACGTGGAGGGCTTCGACTGCTACCGTTACTATGACGGCAACGACGTGCTCCGCGCTTGGATATGCATGCCGCTCACGGTTGGAATCTATGACCGCGCCAAGGGCACTATCGAAGCGCTGTTCTCTCCGCGCTTGTGGACTGATGACGGACTCCTTACCCAAGCGGGCACTGAAACTTTCTGGGACCGCTCGACCCTCTACGCTTTGCGCGGCACCATCGCCGCCGGCGAGGTTGAGAAGGGAATGGATTTCCTGAAGCGCTATTCGCAGCGCCGCCTGCTGGGCGACCATGTGCCTTACGCTATCGAGGCGTGGCCTGAAGGGGATCAGCGCCATCTTTCGGCTGAAAGCGGACTCTATTGCCGCATCTTCACCGAGGGTCTTTTCGGCATCCGTCCCACCGGGCTCAAATCCTTTGACCTCACTCCCCGCCTTCCCAAAGACTGGGATTACGCCAATCTTAACAATGTCCGCGCTTTCGGGTCGGATTTCGACATCAAGGTGAAGNNCGANNGCGNCAAGCTTGACGTGAATNTCGTNAAANGNANCCGCNCTATTTNGAACAAGAAGNTCAAAGNGGGCTCCACACTGAAGGTTAAACTATAATATATAAATTGCCACTATCCTTTAAATCGTTATCATTGAATTTTTAGTGTTTTTGGTTTTGAGGTTGCACCTGCCGTGCAACCTCATTTCTTTTTGAAATAGATTTTGCACATATATCCACGGTATCAACCTCCGACTCACTTATTTAAGTAATATTCACATAAATAATGATTATATCGTAGGCGATGTTGGTTAGATTTTGTAGATTTGCAAAATATGAACAAATCCACGCCACTAAATCATATTCGCAAGAAATTCCGGCAAGTATTGACACGTAAATACCTGTTACGGATAATTATTTTGATTATCAGCGGACTGTTGACATCAATGGCAATTGCAGGTATTGATGGTGGCATACTTTCAGAATCAAATGGCGATGGTGTCGCTACAATACACGAATTGTATCAAAAAATGTCATGGCGTAATTCAGAGCACGCTTTGTTGGAAAACCCGATCGTTATTTCAGTTGACCGGTGTTCTCGAAGCCAAGTAGGCGAGTTACTTGAAATTTTGAGTGAAAGTGACGCCGCTTGTATCGCGCTTGACGTAGTGTATTCCGAAATCAACCTGTCAGACTCAGTTTTATTAGATGGTTTAATGGCAGTATCTCCGCGCTTGATATGGGCTTACGTCAATGAAGACATTCCATCCAATTCTTTTTTTGAGAACGAACTGATGGATTTAAGCGAGCCAGGTGACGTGAGCCTAAATGTGGAGTCGTTCTCTACTCCTGTCGAATATATTCCAATATATGACGAAATGAGTGTCACTCCTATTGATGCCGTTATAGCCCGACGGATCGCACCCGACGCTTATGATATTTGGGAACAACGGTCAAAAGCCGGACAAAAATCGCCGATAATGTTCTCCTTAGGTGAGGTAGAGATCCTTTCAGCCGACGATATATTCACAAATCCGTCCATTCTAAATGAACTTGATGGAAGAGCAGTGATTATAGGGATGACAGAAAGCGTAGATGACTTTCATCCAACAATTGTCAACCATAACATGCCTGGGGTATTGATTCACGCATTTAGCGTTGCCACTATTTTATCCTGCACTTATCCTGAAGATATGCCGCTGTGGATTTCCTGGACTATAGGAGGTCTTTTCGCCATACTCACTCTGTGGGTTATAGGAAAAATCGATGGTCAGCCTTATTCGAACCTCGTGGGGCGTATTCTCCCCATTGCGATTTTAATCTTGATGACCTATATTGCATATCAGATATTTGTAAAATTCAATTATCTCATTGACATGTCGCCTATTCTATTATTTCCGACAGCAGTTATGCTTGTTTATGACATAATGTTTGGAATAGGCGGTCTGCGGAAATGGTTGATTAAAAAAATGAGGCACGCAAAAAATCATTCCGATGCCGCATAGTTATTATTGATTTCTAAAACGATTATTATATGAACCGATTGTTATCCTGCATCATCATAATGTTGATTACCGCGCAGATCGCCTTCTGCGCTCACCCCTATCGCATAGTAGGGCTGAAAGGGAAAATAGAAAGGGCTGACGGAATGCAATTAAAAAGAATGGATGAAGTGAAACCAGCCGATCGTCTAAGAATCGAAAAAGACGGAGAAATCTCACTTGCCGATATGGAAACAAAACGTGTGTACAAAATGAAAGGAACAGGACAGGAGATTTCCGTAGCCAAAATAATAGTGACGGCAAAGAGGTCGGCAAATGGAATTATGTCATCCCTATTTGCAGCGACAAAAGAGAACGGGACAAAAATCAAACCGGTTGGAGCCGCATTCCGAGGCGAGGGTCAAGATTCATTGATCAATGCAATCACGTCAAGAATATCGACTGATAATATCGCGGCAAACGCAAATCGCTCAATTATCGGTAAAAAGATTTTCGCTGACGACGGCACTTTCATGTTCCGTATCACCAATGATACTGATTTTAATCTGTATGTTAACGTGTTGAGAAAAACTCAAGACGGTTGGGTATTATGCCTTGACACCTCAAACTGTATAAGTATCAACCCGAACGAAACAATAGATATAGAGGGATATTCTTTCTTTGAAGACAACAGCATTGGTGAGAAATGCGAATATGTGGTGATCGCGACGGCTACCCCTTTTGATCCTCAGGCACTGAAATTGCATCTTGACCAGAAAAATGTTAAAGAGAAAACAAATGCCACCGACCATATTCCAGTCTATTTCTCAACGCTATTCTGAGCTCGACTCTGACACAATGAAAAAACGTGTGCCATAAGCTCAAAAATTACACCTATGCCACGATGAAAATAAAAGTTATTTTTGCATTACTGATGATAATTTCAATCCCGATAGAAATGTCGGGATTCGTGCCATCCGGTATCGTCTATAAGCACGGTCTTGATTCTTTACTCCTTTATGGAACGCAACAGGAAATATTGGATGTCATGTACACACTTAACGATGAAGACCCCGAGGAAGCTATTTTAGCGGCAGAACTGGCAAGTTCCGTCGGATCATATTCGACTGCTTGGGAATCCAATTCACGAGTGTGGAAGGAATTACAGAACGACACGTCCAACAGGGCAAAACTTCTCTCGCTAATGGCTGTTCTCAACTCTCTCAGGATGTATCTTGAAGGGTATGTCAATAGTGAGTATATCAGCAAAATCGATAAAGGGCTTGTAGAAATAGAGATAATAGATCTCCAGAAAGCAGGACTTATCGACCGTTACGTCATGTATGACTATTTCGCAAACTATTCAAGATTCGGGCTTTACGCAGACACATTTGATATGCTCAGTGAATTTATGGATAAGTTCGAGAAATTTGTGGATGAGAATTTCGATAAGATGTCACCTCACCGGAGTGAATTCCTCTCACTGAAAGGACAATATCATCACGCAATCGGCAATCAAAAAATAGCTTACGAATGCTTTAAAGAATCGGTCAATCTTTATGCCTCACACCCTGAACGTGAAAAGGATTTAACATTGGCGGAATGCTATACTCATGCCGCAAGCTATCTTATGTATTACGGGGATTACGATCAAGGTTTTCGCTTAGTGGCATCGGGTGCAAAAATACTGCTTGACAAAGGCAGAATTCATCATTCCCTATTTCAGAGCGTGAGTAAAGTTATCGCAGCATATCATGTTTATAAAGGAGACTTTGATACCGCCTTGAAGGCTATTGACGAAGCGTTGGGAGCAGGCTACATATTCCATTCCAAAACCGGGTTGCCGGGCGATATGTATGCTACAAGAATGATTATCAATTGGCAAAAGAAGGATATAGATGCCGCTATGAAAGATTTTCAATTAGCAATGAATCTATATATGGGGAAAATATGGGGAAATATGAGGGGATGGGCTGCGATTGGCGAACTTTACAGTAGAGCGCTTTTAGAATTGAAACATTACGATGATGCAGAAGAGACGCTCCTGTCCTCACTTCCGCTATTGGATCTTATGCCCTCATTCCCGAAAAGAGGAACTTATTGGGATTTATCCTTATGCTATCTTGGAAAAGGAGAGAATGCCAAAGCGGCAGAATGGTTCAACAAGATTATTGACGACACGAGAAAAGAAATCAAAAATACATTTCCATACTTTCCTGAAAAAAGCCGTAATGTCTTTTGGAAAACCGAAGCATCCTATCTAAAAGCCGTGTTGGCATCCGCGCCTGAAAATGCCGAGGAGATAGGAAAGACGCTTTTCAATGCCTCTCTACTGGTAAAAGGATTGCTGTTAAGAACTTCTTCCGCATTAGAAGAAGCGTCAAAAAAAGTAGATGATTCAGGCGAAGCGCCGGAAACACAACTTGACAAACTGCGCGAGATGAAATACCTCTCTCTGATGTATCCGGAAAACAAGTCGCTGGCTGATAAAGTTTCGCAGATGGAGTATGCATTTCTTCATAGTCAGAACCTAATTCCTGCCGATATGTCATTTGCCGACAACACATGGGAGGAGATCAAAAGAAATCTCAAATCTGGAGAAGTAGTGGTGGAGTTTGTGAATTCGGGAAAAGAATTCGGGAATTTCTATGGAGCCGAGGTACTTAGCTACAATTCAAATTATCCGGTCCATGTTCCGCTCTTTGATAATGAGCATTTTGACAACGAGCTTCCATCGATTTGGTCAGGAAAATTGGCGAAATATCTGAAGAACGCAACGACCGTATATTTTGTTCCGNCGGGGGATCTGCACAACTATCCGTTNGAACATCTTAACTATCAGGGCAATAAACTCATGAGTGATATTTTTTCAATGGTGANACTGTCATNGTCAATGGAGTTGCTTNGGCGAAAGGATTTCAATNAGCGACTTGATGTCAAANATGGCATGATTGTATATGGAGGGCTCAACTATAATCTCGGAATGGAAGAGATGGAATTGCAAGCACTGATTGCCAATGACCGCGGAGGCACATCATGGGGATATCTTCCCGGCACCCTTACAGAGGCGACTGCCATAAAATCGGTAACGGGAGAACGGACAAGGCTGTTTTCAGGCGACGAAGGGATAGAGGAGACTTTCAAAGCTTTGTCGAAGAAAAGTCCTGAAGTGATTCATATTGCCACGCATGGATATTATAAGCCGGGCGAAAGCCTCCAAGAATCGGGAGGTGATGAAGCGTTGACCCGCTGCGGGCTTGTAATGACGGGTGGTAATAATTTCTGGAATAACGATAACGAATCTCCTGACGGGATAGAGGACGGTCTCTTAACCGGAGCCGAAGTTGCCGCTCTTGACTTGAAAGGAACAAACCTCGTTGCATTGTCGGCTTGCAATACCGGACTGGGTGATGTGGCACAAGAAGGAGTTTTCGGATTGCAGCGCGCTTTCAAAATTGCCGGAGTAAAATCGCTACTGATGACGCTGCGAGAAGTGAATGATGAAGCCACAAGCATTCTGATGAGTGAGTTCTATTCGCGCATTGCGGCAGGAGTAGGGAAACGTGACGCTCTATCAATGGCACAAAAGAAGCTTCGCTCCAGTAAAATTACGGTAAATGGGAAGCTGGTATCGGGAAACAATCCTGAGTATTGGACCCCTTTTATACTTGTAGACTGACGCATTTCCACATCAATACTCCCAATTTAGCATGAGGAAACGACGCATGGTCCGACGGTGTGTACCGCCGGACTGTGCGTCTCGACATTTTTTGATGTCAGCGTTGCGGGGGGTGATTCCTCAGAAGGGCCCAATCTGAGGAATCAATGTGCGTCGGGAGCCCTCGGAGGGTGGGACGCGCGAATCGTTTTACCGTTTCGGGCGGCAGGGCGGCTTCGTGTTGGCGGCTTGCGCTTCGCGACGGCAGCAAGCCGATTCAAGCAGTCTTCCATGAAGGAACTTAGCGAAATATCGGGCGACTCCATCTGCTTCCGCCTACTGCCGAAACAGCTCCGCAGACACGCGCCCGGCTTCAGAGCGCTCCTACGGCTCGCCACGGGCGACTGCGCTCCACGGGTGGCTGACCGTTGCCGGCGTTGGTCAGCGCATGGGAGCGTCGTCTCCCGGTCCTGGCGGAACCGCGAAGGGGCGAATGACTGCGAATTGATTCGGTTGTAGTTTTTCATAGCACCG
>WFMA01000111.1 GCA_009177195.1 Bacteroidales bacterium
CGGCATTCAGCAGCCGAGCCGTTTACGGTTACCACGCAAGGGAGGGGAGCGACAACTGTTTCAACTCCATTTTCAAGACGGCGCTTGACAGTGACTTTGCCATCTTTCAAATCAAGTATTTCCTCTGCATATGTCACCTGGGGAATACCAAGCTTTTCTGCAATCTGAGGTCCCACCTGAGCGGTGTCGCCGTCAATTGCCTGACGTCCGCCGAGAATGATGTCGAAGTTTCCGAATTTTTTTACAGCCTGAGCCAAAGAATAAGAAGTGGCAAGGGTGTCGGCTCCGCCGAGCGCGCGGTCAGTTAGCACTATACCGGTGTCGGCTCCGCGATAGATAGCCTCGCGGATGATTTCCGATGCGCGAGGAAGTCCCATTGTAAGCAAAGTGATGGTCGATCCGGGATTGGCATCCTTGAGTCTCAGCGCCTGTTCGAGTGCGTTAAGATCTTCGGGATTGAAAATCGCCGGCAGGGCAGCACGGTTTATAGTGCCATCCTCTTTCATTGCATCTTTACCCACATTACGAGTGTCAGGCACTTGTTTTGCGAGAACGATGATGTTTAAACTCATGATTAAAGATATTAGATGTTTTATTTATGATTATATTCTGTTATAAATGACTCACACAAAGATAAGTTTTTTATTTGAATTTTGACAAATTATTATCAATCAAAACTTGTCCCGTCAAAACAATGCGTGCAAACTTTATCTTTGGGGAGCCCTATCGCTTCGATGATTGTCTCAATAGAGTTGAATTTCAACGAAGTCAAGCCAAGTTTCTCCCTGATTTTCTCCACCATTGCGCAGTATTTGGGCGAATTGGTGGTAGAATACTCGGTGAGATCCTTGTTGGGATCTCCTTCAAGCTCTTTTATGACTCGGCGGGTTATCAACTCCATTTCGCTTTTTGAGGCAGTGAAGTTGATGTAGTGGCAAGGATAAATGAGGGGAGGGCAGCTGATACGGATATGCGCCTCCTTTACTCCGCAATCAAACAATCCTTTCACGTTATCACGCAACTGGGTGCCCCTCACGATAGAGTCGTCGCAGAAAATCACGCGCTTCCCGTTAAGAAGAGCCTTGTTGGGAATCAATTTCATTTTTGCCACGAGCTCGCGCCGTTCCTGGGAACTTGGAGTGAAGCTTCTCGGCCATGTGGGGGTATATTTCACCAGCCCGCGCTGATAAGGTATTTTCTTACCTTGGGAATATCCAAGCGCCATACCTATGCCTGAATCGGGGACACCGCTCACGAAATCAACTTCGGTGTCATCGGCTTCTCCCATTTTCAAGCCTGCGTCATAGCGCATTTTGTCAACATTCCTGTTTTCGTATTCACACACGGGGTAGCCGTAGTAAACCCAAAGAAACGAGCATATCTGCATCTTCTCTCCCGGTGCTTTGAGCTGCTCGATTGAATCGGCTGTGACCTTTACGATTTCAGCCGGACCGACGTTGTAGCAGATGTCGTAATCAAGATTTGGGAAAGCGCATGTCTCGCTTGTGATAGCGTGGGCGCCATTCTTCTTTCCTATTATAATAGGTGTGCGTCCGAGCTTGTCGCGGGCGGCGATGATGCAATCTTCAGTAAGAAGCAGCATCGAGCACGACCCTTTAACCCTGTTGTAGACATTATTTATACCGGTTACGTAGTCTGATCCCTCGCATATAAGGGCGGCGATCATTTCAGTAGGATTTATTATGTCGTAACTGTGTTCGCAGAAATGGTGTCCCTTGGCGAGCAGTTCCTTTTCAAGTTCTCCGATATTATTGATACGCCCTACCGTTACTATCGCAAATTTTCCGAGATGGCAGTTCACAATTATAGGTTGGGCATCGGTGTCGCTGATGACACCGATCCCTTTTGTCCCGGAAAAATCTTTCAGGTCATTCTCGAATTTTGATCTGAAATAAGAGTTCTCGATATTGTGTATAGATCTTGTGAATACTCCGTTGTTGCACGTGGCGATTCCGGCTCTTTTTGTTCCCATGTGGGAATTATAGTCTACGCCATAAAAGAGCTCGTTGATGCACTCATCGTGCTTTGCAACTCCAAAAAATCCTCCCATACCGAATGTTTTTGTTCAATAGTGATTTTTATTATTTACAGTTAGTCTTGTTTTCAATCCACTTGCGGGCATTTACGAATGCGTCAATCCAGGGAGTTGCATCTTCCTGACGGCGTGTTTCGGGATAATATCCGCATTGCCACGGGAAAATAGCGCGCTCCAGGTGGGGCATCATGGCAAGATGGCGTCCGTCGGCTGATGCGATACCGGCAACCGATGCGCGTGAACCGTTGGGATTGCCCGGATAAGCGGCATAATTATATTTCGCTACGACATTATAGTTGTCAAGCGACATTGGCAAATTGAATTTTCCTTCGCCGTGAGCCACCCAGATACCCAGCTTGCTGCCCGACAGGGAACCGAACATTACGGAATCATTCTTAGGAATGGTGACACCCAGGAACTGCGATTCGAATTTGTGGGAAATGTTATGCTCCATCGTGGTTTTCTTGGGATGTTCGGGGTTAATGAGATTCAACTCTATCATCAACTGACATCCGTTGCAGATACCGAGACTCAGCGTGTCGTTCCTCTTGTAGAAGCGTTCGAGAGTGCTCTTCGCCTTGTCGTTCCAAAGAAATCCGCTTGCCCAGCCCTTTGCCGATCCAAGCACGTCGGAATTGGAGAATCCGCCGCAGAACACTATCATGTTCACATCGTCGAGAGTCTCGCGTCCGCTCATCAAGTCGGTCATGTGGACATCCTTCACGTCAAATCCTGCGAGATACAGCGAGTAAGCCATCTCACGGTCTCCGTTCACGCCTTTCTCTCTGATGATGGCGGCGCGCACTCCTGACTTGCCGTCGCGGCGAAGTGATAAGCCGCGAGACTTTAGCGAGCCTTTGAAATTTGACGGGAAGCGATAGCGTATGGGCTGCTTTTTGTAATTCTCAAAACGCAATGCCGCGCACTTTTCTCCGCTCTGAACTGCATCAAGCAGATAAGAAGAGCGGAACCACACGTCGCGCAGGTAGTCGATGAAGAGCATCTTTTCCCCATCATTGTGCTTGATGACGAGGGTGCGTTCATCCGACACTGTTCCAATTTTGCAGAAACGCGCGCCTGCATTCTTGAGTGCTTCCTCTACTTTGTCGCGTTTCGCAGCCGCTACCTGAATCACAAGCGCGGGATTTTCGGCAAACAGTATTTTCACCAAGTCAGTCTCGCCAAGCGCGGCAAAAGCGTCTGCATCAAGTTCAACACCTCCATTGGTGTTGGCAAACGCCATTTCAAGAAGAGTGGTGACGAGTCCTCCAGCCGATACGTCATGAGCGGCAAGAAGCGCTCTGCCCTTAACAAGTTTCTGAATGGCGTTGAAGGTTTTAGCGAATTGCTCGGGCGACGTTACTGTAGGAGCGTCATTACCAAGACGGTTAAGTGACTGCGCAAGAGCTGAGCCTCCGAGTTTAAGCGAATCGCCGCTGAAATCAATGTAATACAGGCTCGATTCTTTATTTTGAAGAACCGGCGAAACAGTTTGGCGCACGTTGCTAACCTCTCCGGCGGCTGAAATAATCACCGTTCCGGGAGCGAAAACTTTGTCGTCGCCATATTTTTGAGTCATTGAAAGACTATCCTTTCCGGTGGGGATATTTATGCCCAAAGCGCATGCGAAGTCGCTACATGCTTCCACGGCACGGTAGAGAGCCGCGTCTTCACCTGCGTTTTTGCAAGGCCACATCCAGTTGGCGCTGAGCGACACGCTCTTAAGTCCCTCGGCAAGCGGAGCCATCACAATATTGGTAAGTGATTCAGCCACTGCAATTACAGAACCTTTCGCCGAATCTACCAGCGCTACCTGAGGAGCGTGACCTATCGAAGTGGCGATTCCGGCTTTTCCTTTATAGTCAAGCGAAACGACTCCGCAGTCGCTCAATGGGAGCTGAATTTCTCCCTGACACTGCTGACGGGCGATTTTTCCGGTCACTGAGCGGTCCACCTTGTTAGTGAGCCAATCTTTGCAGGCAACCGCCTCAAGGCTCAGCACGTCGCGAAGGTAATCTTCGATTTTGGCTGCGTCATATTCCACATCTTTATAGGTGTGGTTGACAGTACTGTCTTTCATGACAGTTTTAGGCGAATTGCCAAACATGTCAGCCATGGCAAGGTCTATCGGTTTAACTCCGTCAGGCTGCTCAAACACGAATCGGTCGTCGCCGGTGGTTTCGCCCACAACATAGAACGGAGCTCTTTCGCGATCAGCTATGCGGTTGACATATTCAATATCTTTCTCTTCGATCACCATTCCCATGCGCTCCTGGCTTTCGTTGCCCACGATCTCTTTCGCTGAGAGTGTCTTGTCGCCGATGGGCAGAGAGCCTATCTCGATTTTTCCTCCGGTTGCTTCAACCAGTTCTGAAAGGGCGTTCAAGTGGCCTCCGGCGCCATGGTCGTGAATCGAAATGATGGGGTTGGAGTCGCTTTCGGCAAGCGCGCGAATTACATTGCTTACGCGCTTTTGCATTTCAGGGTTGGCGCGCTGAACTGCGTTCAGTTCGATTGAATTGTCATATTGTCCGGTTTCAACCGATGACACGGCGCCGCCGCCCATACCGATTCGGTAGTTGTCGCCACCCATCACGATAACCTTCTCGCCTGCTTCGGGGATACCTTTAATGGCATCCTTCTTTGCGGCAAATCCAACGCCTCCGGCAAGCATGATAACCTTATCATAGGCGTATTTCTTGTCATTCTCTTCGTGCTCGAACGTGAGCAAAGAGCCGCAGATGAGCGGTTGACCGAATTTGTTACCGAAATCTGACGCTCCGTTTGACGCTTTGATGAGAATGTCGCAAGGTGTCTGATAGAGCCATGCGCGCGGATCCATCATCAACTCCCAGCGATGTTCGGGAGACATGCGGGGGTAAGAAGTCATGTATACTGCGGTTCCGGCAATGGGAAGACTCGCTTTTCCGCCGCCGAGACGGTCGCGTATTTCACCGCCTGTTCCCGTTGCCGCTCCGTTGAACGGCTCGACTGTTGTGGGGAAGTTGTGGGTCTCGGCTTTAAGCGAAATTACCGTGTCAACATCCTTTACCTCGAAATAGTCGGGACGGTCGGGGTTTATGGGATAAAATTGGTCAACCTTCGGGCCTTTCACGAATGCTACATTATCTTTGTAGGCTGATACGAGGCTGTTGGGGTTGACCTGCGATGTTTTCTTGATAAGTTTAAATAATGAAAGAGGTTTTTCCTCTCCGTCGATTATAAAGGTGCCGTTGAATATTTTATGGCGGCAATGCTCTGAATTGACCTGAGAGAAGCCGAAGACTTCGCTGTCGGTCAGCGGGCGTCCGAGTTTTTTGCTTAGGTCGCGCAAGTATTGCTCCTCTTCAACGCTCAAAGCGAGTCCCTCTTTCTTGTTGTACTCGGAAATATCATCTATATATACGATGGGATCCGGAGTCTTGTTGACCGTGAACACTCGGCTGTTGAGCCCTTCGTAAACGCGTTGCAGCATTTTGNCAANTAGGGGAGANTCTTCTGCNACACGATGGAATTCCTCGATTCGGGAAATCCCTTGCAGTCCCATGTTNTGGGTGATTTNCANTGCGNTGGTACTCCAAGGNGTAATCATNTNGCGNCNCGGACCGATGAACCGTCCTTTTATAGATGTGGACGATAACTGGGTTGCTCCACNGAAAAGCCATGACAATTTTCGNCTTTCCTCTTNTNNGAAACGATGGTCAGTTTCCACCGCGATGATAAGATTTGCTCCTTTCTTGAAGTAAACTACCATATACTGTAATTTTGATGATTTATTATAGGATGCAAAAATACTAAAAAAATCTCATTTTTCGGTCCTGTTTGACCCAAAATGTGGCGTGCGGTGTTATAAAGAAGAAAATTTGGCACGGATTTTGCTTATTTTGCAATGTTTAGGCTGAAAAATTATTGGTAAATGAATTTTAAACGCTAATTTTGTAGTCCGATTTTAGAAAATTTAGTAAAAAAGCATACATCATGAATGTAACATTAGACAAAAAGGACAACGTGAGCGCCGTTCTCACTGTCAACATCCAGGAGCAGGATTATAAGGATAAAGTGGCTAAAGAGCTTAAGGAAATTGGCAAGAAACACGCCATTCCCGGATTCCGTCCCGGACACGTTCCGGCAGGAGAGCTCACTCGTCGTTTCGGAAAGCAGGTGACAAGCGACGTCATCAATCAGGAAGTATATGACGCAGTTATCAACTATATCCGTGAGAATAAGCTCGGTGTGCTTGGCGAACCTATTCCCGTTGAAGTCAAAGAACTCGACCTTAAGAATGAGAAAGACTTCACTTTCCAGTATGAATTGGCGCTGACCCCCGAGATCAATGTGACTCTTGACAAAGAAGTAAAACTTCCTTATTATACAATTGAAGTGACTGACGAAATGGTCACTGAGCAGGATGGTAAGTTCCGCGAGCGTTTTGGCGCTCAGGTGCCCGGAGAAGAGGTTGAGCCCAATGCCTTGGTTAAGGGTACTATCATGGAGCTCAACGAGGACGGAACNGTCAAGACCTCGGAAGACGCTATTCAGATGCTCAACGGCATCGTAGCCCCCATGTACTTCAAGGATAAAGCTGAAGCTGAGAAATTTGCAGGAAAGAAAATCAACGATAAGGTTGTGTTCAATCCCTGGAAGACTTGCGACGGCAATCCCACCGAACTGTCATCGATGCTCGGAATCGACAAGGAAAAAGCTGCTGACGTGAAAGGCGACTTTGAGTTTGCCATTTCTGAAATCATTGTTTTGCGTCCTGCCGAACTTGGACAGGAGCTTTATGACAATGTGCTTGGCAAGGACAAAGTTACTGACGAAGCCGGATATCGCGCAGGTATAAAGGACATGATCGCCAACGAACTCTCTCGTAACAGCGAGATGATGTTCCGTGCCGACACCGAGAAGGCTATGCTTGAAAAGTATGGCGAAATGGAGCTTCCCGCCGAAGTGCTTAAAAAGTGGCTCGTGCGCCGTCACGACGAACTCAATAGTGAGAACATCAACGAGGAATACGAAAAGATGGTGCCCGGCTTGAAATGGCAGCTTATCAAGGAGCGCATCGGCGACCTTTGCCAGATTAAGATCGAAGAGCAGGATCTCATCAACCACGCCAAGATGATTGCCGCTATGCAGTTTGCTCAATATGGCATGACCAATATGGACGACGCCACCCTCACTGACTACGCAAAGCGCATTCTTGCCGACAAGAACTATCGTCCCCGCATTATCGAGGAAGTTGGCGACGCTAAACTGTTTGATGCGATCAAGGAACGCGTCACTCTTGACAACAAGGAAGTTTCCCTTGACGAGTTCAAAGAACTCGCTTCAAAGATGTAAATATCACTTCCGATAATATCAACGAAGAGGGCGGCGCGAAAGTGCCGTCCTCTTCGCTTATATAAAAATTGATAAAAAATTTCGCAATTATAATTTTATTTTTGTATCTTTGAAATAGTAAATTAGACCATTATATTTTGAAAAATATGAACAATAACGATTTTAGAAATTATGCAGTAAAGCATTTGGGCATGAACGGACTTGCGCTTGACCAGTACATAGCCGCAGCCGGTGTCCCTAATATCACTTCGAGCTACATCTCTCCAACGATTATAGAAGAACGCCAGATGAACGTAGCCCAGATGGACGTTTTCTCACGTCTTATGATGGACCGCATCATCTTCCTCGGCACTGAAGTCAACGATTATACTGCCAATGTCATTCAGGCGCAGTTGCTCTATCTTGACACTTCCGACCCAGGAAAAGATGTTTCAATCTATATAAATTCACNCGGCGGATCGGTATATGNCNGANTTGGAATATANGACACCATGCAGTATATCTCAAGCGATGTTGCCACCATCTGCACCGGCATGGCGGCATCGATGGCTGCCGTCTTGCTCGTGTCGGGCGAGAAGGGCAAGCGTTTCGCCCTGAAACATTCGCGCGTCATGATCCATCAGCCTATGGGCGGAGCCCAGGGTCAGGCGTCGGATATCGAGATTACCGCAAGGGAAATTCAAAAATTGAAAAAAGAACTCTATACCATCATCGCAAATCACTCCGGAATGAGTTATGAGAAAGTGGAGCGTGATTCCGATCGCGACTACTGGATGACTGCCGAAGAGGCTAAGGAATACGGAATGATCGACAATGTTCTGGTAAAAGCGGCTCATTAATAAAAAGTAAAATGGCAAAAAAAACAGAAAGCGCTAAATGCTCGTTCTGCGGACGTCCTGCCGAAATGTCTGAGATTCTGGTTCCTTCGGCCGACAAGCCCAATACCTATATTTGTTCCTATTGCGTCGAATCCATTAATGAGATTCTGAACGAATATAAGACAAATGCGTCGGGCAAAGGCGTGTCGGGGAAAACAGAATCTATTGGCGAGATTCCGAAGCCGAANGAGATATGTCAATTCCTTGACCAGTATGTCATAGGGCAGACCGAGGCTAAGAAATATCTCTCGGTGGCGGTGTATAACCACTACAAGCGCCTGTCTCAAACTGACGACGATGATGTCGATATAGAAAAAAGCAATGTGATTCTTGTCGGTCCCACAGGTACCGGCAAGACTCTACTTGCTAAAACGATTGCGAAACTTCTTGATGTGCCATTCACTATCGTCGACGCCACAGTGCTCACTCAGGCTGGATATGTCGGTGAAGATATCGAGAGTTTGCTCACCCGTCTCCTTCAGGTCGCTGACTATGACGTGGCTAAAGCTGAACGCGGCATTGTTTTTATCGATGAAATAGATAAAATTGCGAGAAAAGGCGACAATCCTTCAATCACTCGTGATGTCAGCGGCGAAGGCGTGCAGCAAGGACTTTTGAAATTGCTCGAAGGTTCGGTAGTGAATGTTCCTCCCCAAGGAGGCCGCAAGCACCCCGAGCAGCGCATGATTCCCGTCAACACCAAGAACATTCTCTTTATATGCGGAGGAGCGTTTGACGGCATTGAAACCAAAATAGCCCATCGACTCAACACCCATGTGGTGGGTTATTCTACCAGTCCGGCAAAACAGCGTTATAAACGCGATAATTTCTTGAAATATGTCGCTCCTCAGGATTTGAAATCTTTCGGGCTTATACCTGAAATAATAGGTCGTTTGCCCATCTTGACAAGCCTTGAGCCTCTCGATCGGGAAGCGTTGAAACGTGTTTTGACCGAACCCAAGAATGCTATTGTGCGCNAGNATATAAANNTCTTNAAGATGGACGGCATTGACCTTGAATTTGAANANGNNACGNTGGATTTAATTGNGGATANNGCTATTGAATATAAACTCGGCGCGCGTGGTCTACGCTCAATCGTGGAGACGATAATGATTGATTCTATGTTTGACAGCCCGTCATCCAATGAGAAGAAACTCGTCATCACTCCTGATTACGCGCTGAAAAAACTGCAAAAATCAGAATTTGAATCATTGGAAAATTGAATATTAACCTGAACCGATACGCATCATGACACAGAAAACGGCATTGACTGAAGAGTTGAAAAAGCATTTCGGATTTGATACCTTCAAAGGGAATCAGGAGGCGATTATTTCAAGCCTGTTGGCGGGAAATGACACCTTTGTCCTGATGCCTACGGGAGGCGGAAAATCACTATGCTATCAACTCCCTGCTATGATGATGGAGGGAACCGCTATTGTGATCTCGCCATTGATAGCCCTGATGAAAAATCAGGTGGATGCTATGCGCAATTTCAGTGAGCATGACGACGTGGCTCATTTCCTTAATTCATCATTGAATAAGGCAGCCGTCGATCAGGTTAAAAGTGATGTGATTTCAAAAAAGACAAAGTTGCTCTACGTGGCTCCCGAGTCTTTGACAAAAGAAGAAAATATTGAATTCCTAAAAACAATTCCGATATCATTCTACGCTGTCGACGAAGCCCACTGCATCTCGGAGTGGGGACATGATTTTCGTCCGGAATACAGAAGGATAAGACCCATCATCAATGAGATTTGCCGCCGCCCGGTGATTGCCTTGACGGCAACTGCGACTCCCAAAGTCCAGCACGACATTCAAAAAAATCTCGGAATGCAGGATGCGATGGTGTTCAAGTCATCGTTCAATCGCCAGAATCTCTTTTACGAGGTGAGGCCTAAGACGAGCAATGTCGATAAAGAGATAATCAAGTTCATCAAATCCCACAGCGGCAAGAGCGGAATCATCTACTGCCTGAGCCGCAAAAAAGTCGAAGAACTGGCTGAGACGCTTAAGATTAACAACATCCGTGTCCTCCCTTACCATGCCGGAATGGATGCCGCCACAAGGTCGGCTAACCAGGACGCTTTTCTGATGGAGGATGTCGATGTCATTGTAGCCACTATTGCGTTCGGCATGGGAATCGACAAGCCCGACGTGCGCTTTGTGATTCACTACGACATCCCCAAGTCGCTCGAAGGCTACTATCAGGAAACCGGGCGCGCCGGTCGTGACGAAGGCGAGGGGCACTGCATCGCCTTCTACTCCAACAAGGACTTGATGAAAATGGAAAAATTCATGCAAGGCAAGCCCGTTTCCGAACAGGAAATCGGCAAGCAGCTCCTCCTTGAGACCACTGCCTATGCTGAATCATCGATATGCCGCCGCAAATCCCTCCTGCACTATTTCGGCGAAGAATACAACGAAGATAATTGCGGAAATTGTGACAATTGTTTAAATCCTAAAAAACAAGTGGAAGCAAAAGACGAACTTTGCGCTGTCATCGAAACTGTTACAGCGCTCAAGGAAAAATTTAAGGCTGAGCAAGTGATTGACGTGTTGCTCGGCAAGAATACTGCAACCGTAAAGTCGTATAATCAAGATGAACTCGAAGCCTTCGGATGCCTGCAAGGCAGCGACGCTAAAACGCTCAACACCGTTATCCGTCAAGCCATAATAGCCGGCTATCTGGACCGTGACATCGAAAATTTCGGACTTCTCAAAGTCACTCCCAAAGGAAAAGAGTTCGAGAAAAAGCCTGTCTCGTTCAAAATCGTGGAAGACAATGAATTTAACGAGGAAGAGGAAGAATTGGTGTTGAAAAGTGGCGCGTCGTGTGCGGTCGACCCCGAGCTTTACAACATATTGAAGGATCTTCGAAAGAAGATTGCCAAGCGCCTGGAACTCCCCACCTACGTCATTTTCCAGGATTCTTCCCTGGAAGCAATGGCTACGACCTACCCAATTACTATCGAGGAGCTCCAGAACATCCCGGGTGTNNGCGCCGGTAAAGCCANGCGNTATGGCGACGANTTCNTAAAGGTGATAAAAACCCATGTCGAAGAGAACGAGATTNAGCGTCCCGAGGATTTGAGAGTGAGAAGTGTAGCTNATAAGAGTAAACTGAAAATATCTATCATCCAAGGAATTGACCGCAAAATTCCCCTTGATGCTCTTGCCGAGAGCAAAGGATTGGAATTCAACGAACTTCTCGATGAAATAGAAGCTATCGTCTATTCAGGCACTAAAATCAGCATCAATTATTTCCTCGACGAGATAATGGACGATGAACGCCAGGAAGATATCTTTGAATATTTCAAGGAGAGCGAAAGCGACGATCTCAAGTCGGCGTTTGATGAACTTGGCAACGAATACAGCGAGGAAGAAATAAGGCTTATGCGCATAAAATTCCTCTCTGAGATGGGAAATTGATTCTGAATTATATATTTAAGCTTGTTGAATGATGTCTTTAACTGAACAAAAGAAAAAGAATACCGCGATTCTGCTGATGCACTGTCCCGATCAGCCCGGTATTATTGCCGTCATCACTGAATTCATTAATGTGAATGGAGGAAACATCGTTTATCTTGACCAGTATGTGGACAAGGTAAACGGTGTGTTTTATATGAGAGTCGAGTGGGATTTGGACAACTTTATAATTCCAAAGGATAAAATAGGGGAGTATTTCCGCATCCTTTACGGCGACAAATACAATCTCACCTATTCACTCAAATTTTCCGACACGCCTCAGCGCATGGCTATCTTTGTCAGCAAGATGTCCCATTGNCTCTANGANATCCTNGCCCGTTATGTNTCGGGAGANTGGGATGTGGAGATACCCGTCATAATCAGCAANCANCCTGATCTTGCCGATGCGGCGAAAAAATTCAATATCCCCTTTGAGGTAGTGCCCGTCACCCGCGACAATAGAGCCGAAATGGAGAAAAAGGAATTCGAGATTCTTGACTCCTACAACATTGATTTCATCGTGCTGGCGCGCTACATGCAGGTCCTTTCCGAAGACTTCATCAACCGCTATCCCCATCACATTATTAATATACATCACTCTTTCCTCCCGGCATTTGTAGGCGCCAAGCCCTATCATGCCGCCTACGAGCGCGGAGTGAAGCTCATCGGCGCTACGAGCCACTATGTAACCCCCGACCTTGACGCCGGTCCCATAATCGAGCAGGATATTGTTCGCGTCACTCACAAGGACACCATTCAGGACCTTGTCCATAAAGGTCGTGACCTGGAAAAGATTGTCCTTTCCCGCGCCGTGGAGAAACACATCCAGCGCAAGATTCTCACATTTGGCAACAAAACAATAGTTTTCAGTTAATTCCATGGGTGTCGCAATCATAAAATACAATGCCGGAAACAACTATTCGGTATTGTCGGCTCTTAACCGCCTCGGGACGGAAGCTGAAATAACCGACGACCCTGTCAAACTCGCAGCAGCCGATAAAGTTATTTTTCCCGGAGTGGGGGAAGCCCGAGCCGCGATGGACTATCTCAGGTCCCGTCGGCTCGACGAGGTCATCCGCTCGCTCACATCTCCGGTATTGGGAATCTGCATAGGGCAGCAGTTGCTCTGCCGTCACTCGATGGAAGGCGACACTGACTGTCTCGGAATTTTCGNTGCCGACGTGGTTCGTTTTCACTCCGACGACCCTGAATTCAAGATTCCCCACATGGGTTGGAATACAGTAGAAATCACCTCGCTGTCGGGAGTCATTCCGCAGCAGTGCGATGGCAGCTACGTCTATTACGTTCACAGTTACTACGTGCCGGTCAATCCCTTCACTACCGCTGTGACCGATTATATCCATCCCTTCAGCGCTTCCCTGAAAAAAGATAACTTTTACGCCACCCAGTTCCATCCCGAAAAAAGCGGAGATGTAGGCGAGGCGATAATTAAACACTTTTTGGAAATATGACGGAGATAATTCCTGCAATCGATATTATAGACGGAAAATGCGTCAGGCTGACCAAGGGTGACTATTCAAGCGCTAAAGTCTATTCAGGCAATCCAGTGGATATAGCGAAAGCCTATGAGGATGCCGGATGTTCAAAGCTCCATGTGGTCGATCTTGACGGAGCCAAGTCAAAGCACATCGTCAACCACCTCACCCTCGAAAAAATTGCCNGGGCTACAGGATTGACAATCGACTTNGGCGGCGGCATAAAGCATGACGAGGATNTTCGCCGGGCGCTCGACTACGGAGCGGCAAAAGTGACTCTGGGAAGCATCGCCGTGAAGGATCCCGCTTGCTCCATGGAGTGGCTGAAACGCTATGGCAACGACGTGATTATCATAGGCGCCGATGCCCGCAACGGCAAAATATCCACTTCCGGATGGATGCATGACTCCGACTGGGAGATTATGGATTTCATCAAGGAGTATGTCGACAACGGCGCCACTCAGATTATCTCCACCGACATAAACGTCGACGGCACTCTTGGAGGACCATCAATCGAGCTTTATAAAAAGATTTTGGCTAAATTCCCGGCGCTCTATCTCATTGCCAGCGGCGGAGTGGGGGCTATTGACGATGTCATCGCCCTCGACGATGCCGGCATTCCCGCCGTGATAGTTGGTAAAGCCATCTACGAAGGAAGGATAACCCTCAAGCAGATGGAAAAACTTAATATGCAGAAATAACATGCTTGCCAAACGTATTATACCCTGTCTTGATGTGAAAGACGGCGCAACGGTCAAGGGCGTTAACTTCGTCAATTTCCGCGAAGCCGGCGATCCGGTNGAACTTGGTCGCAAATATAGCCGTGACGGAGCCGACGAGCTTGTCTATCTCGACATAACCGCCTCCCACGACGGTCGCAAAACATTTATTGACCTCGTGAGAAGAGTAGCCGCCAATATCAGTATTCCGTTTACCGTAGGCGGCGGTATAAATCAGGTGGAAGATGTCGAAAAGCTCCTAAATGCCGGAGCCGATAAAATATCGATCAACTCTGCGGCGATAAGAAACCCGCAGCTCATTGATGACATAGCGTTGCGTTTCGGCTCTCAGGTGTGCGTGGTCGCTATCGATGCCAAGTTGGAAAACGGCGAGTGGACATGTTTCCTTAACGGAGGCAGAATCCCCACCGAACGTCGTCTTCTGGAATGGGCTCATGAGGCGCAGGAGCGCGGTGCTGGCGAAATTCTCTTCACCAGCATGAACCANGATGGAGTTAAGGATGGATTTGCGTGCGAGTCACTCCGAAGTCTTCATGAAACGCTGTCGATTCCCGTCATCGCTTCGGGAGGAGCGGGGGAGATGTCCCATTTTTATGATGTGTTTTCCGAGGGCAAAGCCGATGCGGCGCTTGCGGCAAGCATTTTCCATTTCAATGAAATCGGAATTAAAGAATTAAAATCTTATCTTCGTGAAAAAAATATTAATGTAAGAATATAACTATGGCTAATTTGGACTACACTAAATTGAACGGGCTGGTTCCGGCAGTTATTCAGGATCCGCGCACAAAAAATGTGCTCATGGTAGGATTCATGAATGAGGAGGCNTANGAAAAAACGGTTGAAACCGGCAAAGTCACTTTTTTCAGCCGCACTAAGAACCGTCTTTGGACCAAGGGCGAGGAGAGCGGCAATTTCCTTAACGTAGTTTCTATTCAGAAAGACTGCGACGACGACACCCTGCTTATTATGGCGATTCCCGCAGGTCCCACTTGCCACAAAGGCACCGACACTTGCTTCGGCACCGACAATAACGCCGGAGTGCATTTTTTTGAATATCTACAGGATTTCATCGACCGTCGTCACAAGGAGATGCCTGAAGGCTCCTACACAACTTCGCTCTTCCGCAAAGGTGTGAACCGAATGGCTCAGAAAGTGGGCGAGGAAGCTGTTGAAACTGTTATCGAAGCTACCAATGGCACCGACGAAGGGCTCATCTATGAGGCTTCCGACCTCATGTATCACTTGATCGTGCTGCTCACCTCTAAGGGACATCGCATCGAGGAACTTGCCGAAGAATTGAAAAAAAGGCACAAAGAATAAAGCCGATGCTGATTGTCGATTATAAAAATGTTGAGATTCTGCGCAAGGAGCACGTCGTGCTCCGCAATGTCAACTTGCAGATTAACAGCGGCGAGTTCACCTACATCATTGGGAAAGTAGGAAGCGGAAAAAGCAGTCTGCTCAAATCCATGTATTCCGAAATTCCCATTGAAAGCGGCGAGGCGCGGGTGATGGAATATGACCTTCCCAATATAAAAAGGAAGGAGATTCCCTTTCTGAGAAGGGTTATCGGCATCGTCTTCCAGGATTTCCAGCTGCTCACTGACCGCTCGGTCTACGATAATCTGTACTTTGTGCTTCAAGCCACCGGCTGGAAAAACAAGGAGGAGATNGANCNCCGCATCGAAGAAGTGCTCAANGAAGTGGGNATGCTCAATAAATCNTATAAAATGCCCCANGAACTCTCCGGTGGCGAGCAGCAGCGCATAGTGATTGCCCGAGCCCTCCTTAACAAGCCGCAGCTCATTCTTGCCGATGAGCCTACCGGAAATCTCGACCCCGGAACAGGCGAGCAGATTGTAAGGTATCTCCACGAGATATCGAAAGAGGGGACAGCCGTGATAATGGCTACCCACAATCTTGCCTTCATCGAGCAATTTCCCGGAAAAGTGTTGAGATGCGATGACAAACAATTGCGTCCTTGCCAATAAATCGAACATATTCGGGAAATGTGCGTGATTTTTTGTATCTTTGCACCGTTTTCTGTTATAACATATATTTTTAGAGAATGAAAGTTTTAAAATTTGGAGGCACATCAGTCGGTTCTGCCGACAGAATGAAAGAAGTCGCTAAACTTATTGCCGCCCGTGGCCGCAACATCATTGTATTGTCTGCAATGTCCGGCACCACCAATACGCTTGTTGAAATTTCCGAGTATCTGTATAAGAAAAATGTTGATGGAGCCAAGGAAACTATCAACCAGCTCGAAGCAAAATACATGAAGACCATCGACGCCCTCTATGAAAAGGAAGAGAGCAAGATCGAGGCCATTCGTGAAGTGAAATCTTGTTTCAACTACATCCGTTCATTCACTAAAGATATCTTCACCCTTTTCGAGGAGAAGGAAATCCTTGCCCAGGGCGAGTTGATGTCAACCGCCATGATGAATATCTACATGGCTGAGCTGGGCTATAAATCAGTCCTTTTGCCGGCGCTTGACTTCATGCGCACCGATAAAAATGCCGAGCCCGACGCTCAGTATATCAAGACAAAACTTAACGCCCTCCTTGAGAAGCATACCGATGCCGACCTCTACATCACCCAGGGATATATATGCCGCAATGCCTACGGAGAGATTGACAATCTCCAGCGTGGAGGTAGCGACTACACAGCCTCGCTTATCGGAGCCGCCATCAATGCCGATGAAATTGAGATATGGACCGACATCGACGGAATGCACAACAACGATCCCCGTTTTGTCGACGGCACCGATCCCGTTGAAGAGCTCCATTTCGAGGAAGCGGCTGAGCTGGCTTATTTCGGAGCCAAAATTCTGCACCCCACCTGCATATTGCCGGCGAAACTGAACAACATTCCTGTTCGTTTGCTCAACACTATGCAGCCCGATGCTAAAGGAACGCTTATCCACAACGCCCAGACCGGATGCGCCATCAAGGCTGTCGCTGCAAAGGACAATATCACCGCCATCAAGATAAAATCGGGAAGGATGCTTCTCGCCTATGGATTCTTGCGTAAAGTTTTTGAGGTGTTCGAATCCCATCAGACATCGATCGACATGATTACCACCTCCGAGGTNGGCGTATCGCTCACNATCGATAACGAGCGCAACATTGANGCCATCCTCGATGATTTGCGNAAATTCGGAACTGTCACCATCGACCGCGACATGGTAATTATCTGTGTTGTCGGCGATCTCGAATGGCAGAACCGNGGTTTTGANGCGAAAGCNCTTGACGCGCTCCGTGAAATTCCAATTCGCATGATCTCCTACGGAGGCAGCAACTACAACATCTCATTCCTCGTGAGAAAGCAGGATAAGATTAAGGCTCTCAACNTGTTGAGCGATCATCTGTTTAAAAATAAATAATCAGGCTTAANAGTTGTGNATATGGAAAAGTTTCCNNTACAGAAATTTCGTCAGGCAACCACTCCGTTCTATTATTACGATATGCAGTTGCTTGCCGACACTCTCAATGCGATAAAGGCTGCCGCCCCTGAGTCGCAGTACTGCGTGCATTACGCCGTAAAAGCTAACAGCAATCCTGAAATCCTCAAACTTATTGCGGCAAACGGGCTTGGCGCCGATTGCGTCAGCGAAGGAGAGATTCGTGCCGCTTTGGACGCAGGTTTTCCCGCTGAAAAAATTGTGTTTGCAGGAGTAGGGAAGGGCGACTCTGAAATCGACTTTGCTATCGACAAGGGAATAGGCTGTTTTAATGTCGAGTCAATGCCTGAGTTGCAACTCATCAACGAAATGGCNATGAACAAAGACCGTGTCGTCAACGTGGCGCTACGTGTGAATCCCAACATCGATGCCCACACTCATCATTATATNACCACGGGATTGGAAGAAAACAAGTTTGGAATTGCGCTCGAAATGCTTGAAAAAGCCATCTTCTATTGCATGAAGCAGCCCAATCTTCATCTTGTAGGTCTCCATTTCCACATCGGTTCCCAAATCACCACCAACGAGCCATTCAAAATCTTGTGCGACAAGATTAACGGCTTGATTTCCCAATACTCCGCTCAGGGANTCGAATTCAAATCGATAAATGTTGGNGGAGGCTTAGGCATAGACTATGATGATCCCGACGCTAATCCCATTCCTGATTTTGCGGGATATTTTGACACTTTCCGTAAAAATCTCAAGCTGTCTGCTTCACAAACACTGCATTTTGAACTTGGCAGGGCAGTCGTCGCNCAATGCGGTTCNCTCATCACCAAAGTGCTTTTCGTGAAAGAAGGGCTCAAAAAGAAATTTGTGATAGTCGATGCGGGAATGACCGATTTGATCCGTCCTGCGCTATATCAGGCTCACCATTTGATTCAGAACTTGACATCTACTGCCTCNCAGACCGAAGTCTATGATGTCGTAGGACCCATNTGCGAATCATCCGATTGTTTCGGAACCGATGAAACCCTCCCTGAAACATCGCGCGGCGACCTTCTCGCCCTNCGTTCCGCCGGAGCCTACGGCGAAATAATGGCGTCCCAATACAATTGCCGCAAACTCCCGCAAGCAATCTTCAGCTGATTCATCTCATCCACATATTAGCAATGAGGCTATCCATAAAACCCCTCATTGCTAATTTTTTATCCGTCCGTTTCAACACCCTTGGACTGTACCCCGAATCCACGAGCCTGAAAGGCTCACACCTATGAATAACCTGGCAGAGCTCGCTTCCGCTCACCCCGTGCCTCACATCCCACACCCGGAAAAGGTCTGAAGGACCGCCAGAGAACAGCCCGGGGTGGAGCGAAGCGTAACCCCGGGTCCCCGAACCCCGTCCCCAAAGAAGTTCTGTAAGAACGACACTACCGACCACACATCCACGAGCCTGAAAGGCTCACACCTATGAATAACCGGGTAGAGTGAGCGGAAGCGAACCCGGCACGGAAGACCGAAACAAAAGATTGCACTCTGCAAAGAGTGCCCCCTAAACCACGCAAGGAAACCCGAAGGGTTCATCTCTCAATAGCCGGGGCGGAACCCTCGGAAACAAGCATCATCCCCAAAATCCGATTCTGAAAGAATCATCAGGGAGTACGAGGTGCCGTTTCTATAGAACTCTCCGATGGGGGACGCGCCTTTACCCGGGGTTACGCTTCGCTCCACCCCGGGCTGTTCTCTGGCGGTCCTTCAGACCTTTTCC
>WFMA01000117.1 GCA_009177195.1 Bacteroidales bacterium
AGGTGCACGATGGCGCAGCTACCATGGACTGGATGGAGCAGGAGCAAGAGCGCGGTATAACAATTACATCGGCTGCTACTACTACTTTCTGGAAGTACAACGATGAGAAATATAAAATCAACCTTATTGACACTCCGGGACACGTTGACTTCACTGTTGAGGTTGAGCGTTCTCTCCGTGTGCTCGACGGCGCTGTCGCAACTTTCTGCGCGGTGGGTGGTGTTGAGCCTCAGTCCGAGACCGTGTGGCGTCAGGCTGATAAATATAATGTGCCCCGAATCGGTTACGTGAACAAGATGGACCGCTCGGGCGCTAACTTCCTTGAGGTGGTTCGCCAGCTTAAGGAGATTCTCGGCGCTAATCCTTGCCCCATTCAGATCCCTATCGGAGCTGAGGAGACTTTCAAGGGCGTAGTTGACCTTATCAGAATGAAGGCTATCTACTGGCATGACGAAACTATGGGCGCCGACTATTCGGTAGAGGAAATTCCCGCCAACCTTCTCGCTGAAGCTGAGGAGTGGCGCGACAAGATGCTTGAGAAAATCGCTGAATTTGACGATGACCTCATGGCTAAATATTTCGACGATCCCTCTACTATCACCGAAGATGAGATAAAGAAGGCTCTCCGCGCCGCAACTCTTTCTATGAACGTGGTTCCGATGATTTGCGGTAGCTCGTTCAAGAACAAGGGCGTTCAGTGCTTGCTCGACGCTGTTTGCGCTTATCTTCCCAGCCCGGTTGACGCCGGCGCCGTTGAAGGTCACGCAGTCGGCAATCCTGACGAGATCCTCACCCGCGAGCCCAACTTCGAGTCGCCCATGTGCGCTCTTGCGTTCAAGATCGCTACCGACCCCTACGTTGGACGTCTCTGCTTCTTCCGCGTGTATTCAGGCGTTATTCCCGCCGGAAGCTACGTGCTCAACAGCCGTTCAGGCAAGAAGGAGCGTATCTCTCGTCTTTTCCAGATGCACTCTAACAAGCAGAATCCGAAAGAAGAAATCGAATGCGGCGATATCGGCGCAGGAGTAGGCTTCAAGGATATCCGCACCGGTGACACCCTTTGCGCTGAGGACGCTCCTATCGTGCTCGAAGCAATGGAATTCCCCGATCCCGTGATCGGTATTGCAGTTGAGCCCAAGACTCAGAAGGACCTTGACAAACTTGGCGTGGGTCTTCAGAAACTCGCCGAGGAGGACCCCACTTTCCGTGTTGAGACCAACGAAGAGACCGGACAGACTGTCATCTCGGGTATGGGTGAGCTTCACCTCGACATCATCATCGACCGTCTTCGTCGTGAGTTCAAGGTAGAATGTAACCAGGGTCGTCCTCAGGTTACTTATAAAGAAGCAATCACCAAGCCTGTTGAGCTTCGCGAAGTGTTCAAGAAGCAGACCGGTGGTCGCGGTAAGTTTGCTGATATCATCGTTCGCGTTGAGCCGGTTGACGAGGGCTTCGAAGGCAATCTCCAGTTCGTTGACGAGGTGAAGGGTGGTAACATTCCTAAGGAATTCATCCCCTCGATCCAGAAGGGATTCCAGACTGCGATGAAGAATGGCGTTCTCGCCGGCTTCCCCGTAGAGCATCTTAAGGTTACCGTGATCGACGGTTCGTTCCACCCAGTTGACTCTGACCAGCTTTCATTCGAGCTCTGCGCTATCCAGGCGTTCAAGAAAGCATCCGAAAAGGCTAATCCCGTTCTTCTCGAGCCTATCATGAAGATCGAGGTTGTTACTCCGGAAGAAAGCATGGGTGACGTGATCGGCGACTTGAACAAGCGTCGCGGTCAGGTAGAAGGTATGGAAACAAGCCGCAGCGGCGCCCGCGTCGTTAAGGCTAAGGCTCCTCTTGCCGAGATGTTCGGTTATGTAACCGCTCTCCGTACCATCACTTCAGGACGTGCCACCAGCACCATGAGCTTCTCTCACTATGCTGAAGTAAGCTCTTCGATTGCAAAGAACGTGCTCACTGAATGCCAGGGTCGCGTTGATTTATTGAAATAATATTATATCATAAGAATATGAGCCAGAAAATAAGAATCAAATTAAAGTCTTATGACCACAATCTTCTCGACAAGTCAGCCGAGAAGATTGTAAAGACTGTAAAGGCTACCGGCGCGGTAATCAGCGGTCCTATACCTCTGCCCACCCACAAGCGCATCTTCACTGTCAACCGTTCGACTTTCGTCAACAAGAAGTCACGCGAGCAGTTCCAGCTTTCATCATTCAAGCGTCTTATCGACATCTACAACTCAAGCGCTAAGACTGTCGACGCGTTGATGAAGCTTGAGCTTCCGAGCGGTGTTCAGGTTGAAGTTAAGGTTTAAGCCCGAGATTTCAGAAATAAAACAATTATTACATTACATTTTTAACAATCAAGAGAAATGCCAGGATTATTAGGAAAGAAAATCGGAATGACATCCGTTTTCAGTGCCGACGGTAAGAACATACCGTGCACTGTTATCGAAGTAGGTCCTTGTGTGGTTACTCAGGTTAAGACTGTGGAAAAGGATGGCTACGCTGCCCTTCAGCTCGGTTTCGAGGACAAGAAGGAGAAGCACACTACCCGTCCCGAACAGGGTCATTTCAAGAAAGCCGGAGTTACTCCCAAGAGACACTTGGCCGAGTTCAAAGGATTTGAAGGTGAGTACAACCTCGGCGACACTATCGCCGTTGACTTCTTCACTGAAAACGACTTCGTCGACATCGCCGGAACCTCTAAAGGTAAGGGCTACCAGGGTGTTGTGAAGCGTCACGGTTTCGGTGGTGTGGGTCAGGCTACTCACGGTCAGCACAACCGTCTGCGTAAGCCGGGTTCTATCGGCGCTTGTTCTTATCCCGCAAAGGTGTTCAAGGGCATGCGTATGGCTGGTCAGATGGGCAATGAGCGCGTGACCGTTCAAAACCTTCAGGTTATCAAGGTTATCCCCGACCACAATCTGTTAATGATTAAGGGCTCAGTTCCCGGAAGTAAAGGTTCAATCGTATTAATTGAGAAATAATGGAACTCGCAATATACAATATCAAAGGAGAAGACACCGGTCGCAAGGCTCAGCTTAACGACGAAGTGTTTGCCATCGAAGCTAACGAGCAGGCCGTTTATCTCGATGTGAAGCAGTACCTTGCCAACCAGCGCCAGGGTACTCACAAGTCAAAGGAAAGAAGCGAAGTTTCCGGTTCAACCCGCAAGCTCCACAAGCAGAAAGGTGGCGGCGGCAGCCGTATCGGTGACATCAATTCTCCGGTTCTCGTAGGTGGAGGCCGCGTGTTTGGTCCCCGTCCCCGTGACTACCGTTCGAAGCTCAACAAGAAGCTCAAGGCTCTTGCTCGCCGCTCGGCTTTGACTTATAAGGCTCAGGATAACCAGATCATCGTAGTGGAAGACTTCAATTTCGAGGCTCCCAAAACTAAAGATTTCGTAAATTTTGCTAAAAATCTTAAAGTTGCCGATGAAAAAATCCTTTTGGTTTTAAAAGATCAAAATAAAAACGTATATTTGTCGGCTCGAAATGTGCCGGGAGCAAAAGTAATAAATGCTTGCGATGTAAACACTTATGCTTTGCTCAATAATAAAGCTATCATCCTTACCGAGGGTAGCCTTGATGTTATTAATAACCTCTAAAGACAGGAGATATAAAAAATGGAATTTCAGATAACCCCTATCGTTACAGAAAAGGCGACTCAGCTTACTGAAAAGCTCAATCGCTACACTTTCCGTGTTTCTCCCGAAGCTAACAAGTATCAGATTCAGGACCTCGTAGAGAAACTCTATGGCGTTCATGTCGTTAAGGTTAACACTATGATCGTGCGCGGCAAGAACAAGTCACGCTACACTCGCAGTGGTATCATCAAGGGCAGCACATCCGACTACAAGAAAGCTATCATCACAGTAGCTGATGGTGAAACTATTGACTTCTATAGCAATATATAACAGAAATGGCAGTAAGAAAATTCAAGCCCACTACACCGGGGCAAAGACACAAAGTTATTGGCGTTTTCAAAGGTACGATCACTGCCNGGACGCCAGAGAAATCTCTTACAGTCGGTAAAAAGTCTACCGGAGGCCGTAACTCCGAGGGCCACTTAACCACCCGTTACCTTGGTGGTGGCCACAAGCGCAAATACCGTATCATTGACTTTAAGAGAAACAAAGACGGTGTACCCGCCGTAGTAAAGTCGATCGAGTATGATCCCAACCGTTCAGCCCGCATCGCCCTTCTTTACTATGTTGACGGCGCAAAGGCTTACATAATTGCACCCAACGGACTCAATGTCGGTGACAAGGTGGTCAGCGGACCTGACGCAGCTCCCGAAGTGGGCAACGCCCTTCCTTTGAGCGCTATTCCCGTCGGTACTGTGATCCACAACATCGAGCTTCGTCCCGGACAGGGCGCGTTCATGGCGCGTTCAGCCGGCACATTCGCTCAGCTTGTGTCACGCGAAGGAGACTACGCAATTATCAAATTACCTTCAGGAGAAACCCGTAAGATTCTTGCCACTTGCCGCGCTACAATCGGTGTCGTAGGCAACAGCGAGCATTCACTTGAGCGCAGCGGAAAAGCAGGACGCAGCCGTTGGCTGGGCCGTCGCCCCCGCAACCGCGGTGTTGTTATGAACCCGGTTGATCACCCGATGGGTGGTGGTGAAGGACGCGCTTCAGGAGGACATCCTCGTTCACGCAAGGGTCTATACTCTAAGGGTCTTAAGACACGTGCTCCGAAGAAACATTCTTCAAAGTACATTATTGAAAGAAGAAAAAAGTAATCTGATTAATTAAGTAGTNTTTATGAGTCGTTCATTAAAAAAAGGCCCATATATCAGCGTNAAGCTGGAGAAGAAAGTGNCGGCNATGGAGGAAAGCGGCAAGAAGTCGGTNATCAAGACNTGGAGCCGNGCNTCNATGATTTCCCCCGATTTNGTCGGACACACTTTTGCAGTACACAATGGTAATAAGTTTATTCCCGTATATGTCACTGAGAACATGGTAGGTCACAAGCTCGGCGAGTTTGCCCCCACCCGTATTTTCCGCGGACANGCCGGTAATAAGAAAAAATAACAAGGGCCATTGATATAAAAATTTTTGACAAAAAAAGAAATTAAATACAATGGGTGTAAGAAAAAGACAATCAGCCGAATTAAGAAAGAGTGCCCTCAAGTCGCAGGCATTTGCCAAGCTTCTTGACATTCCTTCATCACCCCGCAAGATGCGCCTGGTGGTGGACATGGTGCGCGGCAAGGAAGTGTTCCGCGCTCTCGGCATTCTTAAATTCTCAAATAAAGAAGCTGCAGCGCGTCTGGAGAAATGCCTCCGTTCAGCTGTGGCAAACTGGGAAGCCAAGAACGAACGCAAAGCAGAAAAGGACGAGCTCTACATCAGCACAATTTTTGTAGGTCCCGCTCCTATGCTGAAACGCCTTCGTCCCGCTCCTCAGGGTCGTGGCTACAGAATCCGCAAGCGCGCTAACCACGTGACATTGTATGTAGACACTATTGATAACGCTAAAACTAAAGAATAAGAGATGGGACAGAAAGTTAATCCAATTAGCAACCGTTTAGGTGTCATCCGTGGTTGGGACTCTAACTGGTATGGTGGCAAAAAATACGGCGACAACTTGCTCGAGGATTCAAAACTCCGCAAGTATCTTGAAGTCCGTCTCGCCAAGTCAAGCGTGTCCCGCATCGTTATCGAGCGCACTCTCAAGCTCATCACTATCACTATCTGCACCTCGCGTCCCGGACTGATCATCGGCAAGGGCGGCGCGGATGTCGACAAGCTGAAGAAAGAGCTCATGAAGATCACCGACAAGGACGTGCAGATCAACATTTATGAAGTTAAGCGCCCCGAGCTCGACGCTCAGATCGTGGCTGCCAACATCGCTCGCCAGATTGAAGGTAAGATCGCTTACCGCCGCGCGGTGAAGATGGCTATCCAGAGCACAATGCGCAGCGGCGCCGAGGGTATCAAGGTTCAGGTGAGCGGACGTCTCAACGGAGCTGAAATGGCTCGCAGCGAGATGTTCAAGGAAGGACGTACTCCTCTCCACACTCTCCGCGCCGATATCGACTACGCTCTTGTTGAGGCTCACACCAAGGTTGGTGTAATCGGTGTAAAGGTTTGGATTTGCCGCGGTGAAGTTTACGGAAAGCGCGAACTCGCTCCCGTGTTCAACAACTCAGGCAAGGAGACTCGCGGCAACAACGACCGCGCTCCCCGTGGAAATCGTTTCCGCAAACCGAAAAACAATCGTTAACGAATTGAATCAACACAACAATGTTACAACCGAAGAAAACTAAATTCCGCCGTTCCCAGAAAGGCCGCATGAAAGGCAACGCTCAGCGTGGCAATCAGCTGGCTTTCGGATCGTTCGGCATAAAGACATTGGAGTCCAAATGGATTACCGGTCGCCAGATTGAGGCAGCCCGTATCGCCGTGACACGTTACATGCAGCGTCAGGGTCAGGTATGGATCCGCATCTTCCCGGATAAGCCTATCACTAAGAAGCCTGCCGAGGTGCGTATGGGTAAAGGTAAAGGTAACCCCGAAGGGTTTGTTGCGCCTGTTACTCCGGGCCGCATCCTCATCGAGCTTGAAGGTGTTCCCTTCGACGTAGCGAAAGAGGCATTGCGTCTTGCAGCTCAGAAGCTTCCTGTGACCACCAAGTTTATTGTACGTCGCGACTATGACCCGACTCAAAACGTCTAAAGATTATGAAGAAAGAAGAAATTAAAGAGCTTAGCACCCAGGATCTCAAAGATCGTCTTGAGAAAGCACAGGCAGAATATCTTCAGGTGAAGATCAACCACGCGATTTCTCCCATCGACAATCCCGCGAGCATTACCCGTGACCGCAAGATGATTGCCCGTATGAAAACCGAGTTGCGTCAGCGTGAACTAAACAATAAATAATCCCAACAATGGAACAGAAAAGAAACTTAAGAAAAGAACGTATTGGGGTTGTTTCGTCAAACAAGGGTGACAAGACCATTACCGTAATGGTAAAGTGGAAAGAGAAACACCCCATCTACGGTAAGTTTGTCAACAAGACTAAGAAGTACCACGCTCATGACGAGAAGAACGAATGCAGCGTGGGCGATACCGTCAGACTGATGGAAACCCGTCCGTTGAGCAAAACTAAAAGATGGAGATTGGTAGAAATAATCGAAAAAGTTAAGTAATTATGATACAGACTGAATCACGTTTAACTGTTGCTGACAACAGTGGAGCCAAAGAAGCTCTCTGCATTCACGTCCTCGGTGGAACAGGACGTCGTTATGCGTCGGTGGGCGACATCATCGTTGTTTCGGTGAAGAGCGTCATCCCGTCGTCAGATGTAAAGAAAGGTACTGTGTCAAAGGCTGTGGTTGTCCGCACAAAGAAGGAAGTGCGCCGTCCCGACGGTTCATATATCCGCTTTGACGACAATGCTTGCGTGTTGTTGAACAATGCAGGCGAGCTCCGCGGCACCCGTATTTTCGGTCCGGTGGCTCGTGAACTTCGCAACACTAACATGAAGATTGTTTCACTCGCCCCCGAAGTACTTTAATCCATAGTAATAGAAGTTAAACCACAATGAGCAAATTAAATATTAAAAAGAACGACACCGTTTACGTTCTGGCAGGGGAAGACCGCGGCAAAACCGGCCGCGTGCTTTCTGTGCAGCCTGACAAGTGTCGTGCTATCGTTGAAGGTATCAACATGGTATCTAAGAGTACCAAGCCAAGTGCAAAGCATCCCCAGGGCGGCATCATTAAGATTGAAGCTCCGGTGCATGTTTCCAACCTCGCTCTTCTTGATCCCAAGACCGGCAAGCCTTGCCGCGTGGGACGCCGCAAGAACGAAGAGGGAAAATCAGTACGTTATTCTAAAAAATCAGGAGAGGAGATTAAGTAATGAGCACAGCAACCCTTAAGAAAGACTACAAGGAGCGCATTGTCCCCGCTCTTGAGAAAGAATTCAACTATTCAAGCGTGATGCAGGTTCCCCGTCTCGAGAAGATCGTGATCAACGAGGGACTTGGCGCCGCTACCCAGGACAAGAAAATCATTGAGACTGCTATCAACGAGCTTACCGCCATCACCGGTCAGAAGGCTGTTCCCACTCTCTCAAAGAAGGACATCTCTAACTTCAAGGTTCGTAAAAAGAACCCCATCGGCGCCCGCGTTACTTTGCGCCGTGACAAGATGTATGAGTTCCTGGAGCGTCTTATCCGCGTGGCTCTTCCCCGTATCCGCGACTTCAAGGGTATCGAGAGCAAGCTCGACGGACGCGGCAACTACACTCTTAGTGTCACCGAGCAGATCATCTTCCCCGAAATCAACATCGACTCGATTTCAAAGATGATGGGTATGAATATCACATTTGTAACTTCTGCCAAGACCGACGAAGAGGGATATGCTCTTTTGAAGCATTTCGGTCTTCCGTTCAAGAACGCTAAAAAATAATTTTATACTATGGCAAAAGAATCAATGAAGGCTCGCGAAGTAAAGAGAGCCAAACTCGTAGCGAAGTATGCCGCTAAACGCGCCGCGCTTAAGGCAGAAGGCGACTACGAAGGACTCCAGAAGCTTCCGAAGAATGCATCGAGCGTGCGCCTGCACAACCGTTGCAGCATCACCGGCCGTCCGAAAGGCTATNTGCGCCAGTTCNGCATNTCACGCATCCAGTTCCGTGAAATGGCTNCAGCNGGTTTGATNCCCGGTGTTAAGAAANCATCTTGGTAAAACGCGAGNCCTAAATAGAGCGAGTATTAAATATTGTTCGGATAATCCCGAATCAATTTAAACAATTCAATAAAATGACTGATCCAATAGCAGATTATTTAACAAGATTGAGGAACGCTATCAAAGCTCAGCACAGAGTAGTAGAGATTCCCGCCTCAAACTTGAAAAAAGAAATCACAAAGATTCTTTTTGAACAGGGCTACATTCTTAACTACAAGTTTGTAGAGGGTGAAAATCCCGCAGGCACAATTAAGATTGCCTTGAAATATGACCCCGTTGACAAGGTGAACGCTATCAAGAGCCTTAAACGAGTGTCACGTCCCGGTCTCCGTCAGTACACAGGCTATAAGGACATGCCGCGTGTGCTTAATGGTTTAGGTATTGCAATCCTTTCCACTTCAAAGGGTGTCATGACCAATAAGAAGGCTCGTGAACTTAAAGTGGGCGGCGAGGTATTATGCTATGTTTATTAATCTTTAAAGGAGGAATTAACAATGTCAAGAATAGGTAAAGCCCCCATTGAAATACCTGCCGGAGTTACAGTAACCGTTAAGGACGATGTAGTAACTGTAAAAGGACCGAAGGGAGAACTTTCTCAGAAAATCAATCCTGATCTCACTGTTTCGATCGAAGACGGACATGTCACTTTGACCCGTCCTTCCGACGATCGCGAGCACCGCGCCCAGCATGGTCTGTACCGCGCGCTTATCCACAACATGGTTGTGGGCGTGTCGCAGGGCTATCGCAAGGAGATGGAGCTTGTCGGTGTGGGTTACCGCGCCACTTCCGAGGGTCAGGTTCTTGAGCTCGCGCTCGGATTCTCCCACGCTATATTTATCAAGCTTCCTAAGGAAGTTAAGGTTGAAGCCAAGACTGAGCGTAATAAGAACCCTCTTATTATTCTCGAAAGCGATGACAAGCAGCTTCTCGGCCAGGTGTGCGCCAAGATCCGCTCACTCCGCAAGCCTGAACCTTACAAGGGCAAGGGTATTAAGTTTGTCGGTGAAGTTATCCGTCGTAAGTCAGGTAAATCGGCAGGTGCTAAATAATTAAAGTAGACAGAATCATGATATCAAAGATACAAAGAAGAAATAAGATCAAGACACGTATCCGTGGTAAAGTGTCTGGCACCGCCGCTCGTCCCCGCATGACGGTGTTCCGCAGCAACAAGCAGATTTATGTACAGCTCGTTGACGACCTTGAAGGCAAGACTCTCGTAGCCGCTTCTTCAAAGGGACTTGAAGGTGGAACAAAGACTGAGATCGCTGCGAAAGTCGGCAAAGCAGCTGCTGAAAAGGCTCTCGCTGCCGGTATCACTGAAGTAGTTTTCGACCGTAATGGTTATCTTTTCCATGGTCGTGTTAAATCATTNGCTGACGCNGCTCGCGAAGGCGGACTTAAATTTTAAGAATCATGGCAAATAAGAATAACAGAGTAAAATCGACCAACGATATCGAACTGAAGGATCGTCTCGTGGCCATCAACCGCGTTACCAAGGTGACCAAGGGTGGCCGTACATTTACCTTTGCCGCAATCGTAGTGGTAGGTAATGAGGACGGCATCGTAGGCTGGGGTCTCGGCAAGGCCAACGAGGTTCAGGCCGCCATCGCCAAGGGCGTGGAGGCTGCCAAGAAAAACCTTATCCGTGTTCCCGTACACAAAGGCACTATCCCTCACGAGCAGGAAGCCAAGTTCGGCGGTTCGCGCGTGATCCTCAAGCCCGCAAGCCACGGTACCGGTGTGAAGGCCGGTGGTGCAATGCGTGCCGTGCTTGAGAGTGTCGGCATCACCGACGTGCTCGCCAAGTCAAAGGGCAGCTCTAACCCCCACAACCTCGTGAAGGCTACAATCGAGGCTCTCGGCGAAATGCGCAGCCCGCTTCAAGTGGCTCAGAATCGTGGTATATCGCTCGAAAAAGTATATAACGGTTAAATCAGCTTGAATCATGGCAAAGATTATTATTACTCAGACTAAGAGCCGTATCAACGCTCCCAAGGTGCAGAAGCTCACGCTTGACGCACTCGGATTGAAGAAAATGCATCACTCGGTTGTCAAGGAAGACACTCCCGACGTGATGGGTATGGT
>WFMA01000036.1 GCA_009177195.1 Bacteroidales bacterium
CGAAAACGGCGACTTGGAAGAGGCGATAACCACAGCCTCGGTGATAGGCGACGACTATCTGCAAAAACAGGCTCAAGGCTATGCCGTGCCTGAATCGTTCAACCACGGACGCTCCGACCAGCGCATAAAATGGCTCAAGAAAGGGCTCTCCACCGGCGACATCTCTCAAGGCGACACCTTCTCCCCCTCCTACAACTCCTTGTAACATTCCCTCTGCAAGAGCTTGAAAGGCTCAACCTTATATAAATAAGCAGGGCGTGCCGCTTTTCGGCACGCCCTGTATTGTAAAAAAAGCAAAATCTGCGAGGCATCAGCTTTGCTCCATGCCGCTGAACCACTCGGCGTCACTCATCACGTCCTCCGCGATACCGGTACCCGCCTCAACGCCATACTCCTCGCCATGCTGCGACAAGTCAAGCCCTATCTCCTCATTGTGGCGCGAAACTCGCAGCGGGATAATCTTGTTAGTGAGCCAGTAAAGCCCGTAGCTCATCACGAATGTGTAGGCAAACACTATCAGCAGCACCAGGATATGGTTCCAGAAAAATTGAGCATGGGAAATAATGTCGGGATTCTCCTTGGCAAAAAATCCGTAGGCGAAGATTCCCGTAGCGACCGTGCCGAGGATTCCACCGAGCCCATGGGTGGGAAACACGTCGAGCGCGTCATCGAGCATCTGCGAATAACCTTTCCACGAAACGGCGAGATTGCAGCACATCGTGATCACAAACGCAATGAAAATGCTCTGTCCCACAGTCACCCAACCGGCGCAGGGAGTGATAGCCACAAGACCCACGACAGCTCCGATGGCGGCACCCATAGCCGACGGCTTCCTGCCGCGCAGAGCGTCGAAAACAACCCATGTCACCATCGCCGTCGCAGCCGCGGTATTTGTGTTCAGAAACGCGAGCACGGCGACACCGTCGGCGGCAAGCGAGCTACCTCCGTTAAAACCGAACCATCCCAGCCACAACATCGCCGCGCCCAGAAGCACGAAAGGAACATTGGCGGGCTTGGCGGCTTCATCTGATTGCGCGCGCTTCCCGAGGAACATCGCCCCTGCGAGAGCAGCCACTCCCGACGCCGCATGAACCACGATGCCGCCCGCATAGTCATGAACCTCAAGCATTCCAAACAATCCGTCGGGATGCCATGTGCAATGTGCAAGCGGGCAATAGACAATCACCACCCACAGCACCATGAAAAGAAGATAGCCCGAAAAACGAACTCTCTCGGCAAACGAACCTGTGATCAGCGACGGGGTGATGATGGCGAATTTCATCTGAAACAGCGCGAACAGCATCAACGGAATAGTGGTGGTCGCAATACCGATTTCCGATAACGCCGCTTCCTGGCGGTCGACCACGTTGTCGGCGCCCACTCCGTCAAACATCAGGAAATCCAGCGGATTACCTATCACATGGCCGATGTCGTTGCCAAAGGCGAGCCCGAAGCCGAATATCACCCATATCACACTGATNAAACCCATCACGATANAGCTTTGGAGCATAGTGGATANCANNTTCTTAGCCCTCACCATGCCGCCATAAAAAAANGACANCCCGGGGNTCANCATCAACACGAAGATAGTAGCGGTAATCATCCAGGCGACATTGGCATAGAGATGATCGTTGGGCATCTCATACAAACCCTCTTTGGGGGTCACAAACAAACCTGCGACACTGACGGCAAACATTATAATAAATGCAACAAGCCATCCCGTCTTAATCTTTCTACCTTTAAAGACCATAATCTGAGAATATTTAATTATTTCATTCGTAACTCAACAATAAAAAGACAGATTGCAACAAAACAAGCCTATATTTTAGATTTATGCCATGTTTTATGTCGCAAATATAGACATTTTCCATAACACCGCAAATATTTTTAACTTTTTTCTCCAAATATTTCCGTTTTGCCTGCAAAAACTTTTCCATCGCGCCGGTGTTTTACTTTTATGACAGCGAGGGAAAACAAACATCAATCACGCCGGCGTTCCCCAATGGAAGCTATCGTGGGGTGGAAACATAACCACTTCACCGAAAAATCGTTTCTGCTCATTCTCGCCGTTGTGGTGGGATTGCTCTCAGGCGCGGGAGCGTTCCTGCTCAAGCACATCATCATGCTGCTAAGCTCGTGGCTCACAGCTCCGTTCTCATCATCAGGTCCCAACTACTTCCTGCTCGCGCTCCCCATAATCGGAATACTCATCACCGGAATCTACACCCGCTACATCCTCCGCGAAGNCATCTCGGCGGGCACTGCTAAAATACGCGCCGACCTCTCGTCCCNCACCTATCTGCTCCCCGGCAACCTCATGTATTCATCGATAGTGGCAAGCTCGATCACCATAGGATTCGGCGGCTCGGCAGGAGCCGAGGGACCTATAGCCTACACCGGCGCCGCCATCGGCAGCAACATAGGGCGATGGTTCAAAATGCCAAAGGAAATGCTGATGATTCTGATTGGATGTGGAGCAGGAGCCGGAATTGCCGGAATCTTCAAGGCGCCCATAGGAGGAGTGCTCTTCACCCTCGAAGTGCTCAGGCTCGAATTGACCACCTTCTCGGTCATCGCCCTCATCGTGGCGTGTATCACCGCGGCGCTCACCGCCTACGTCCTTTCGGGCTTCACGATCGACCTCGATTACTTCCACTACACCCCCGTCGACAGCGGGATGCTCGTGCTCGTCATCGCCCTCGGCATCTTCTGCGGGCTCTACTCGGTCTACTACTCCTTCATCATGGAAAAAATCGAGGACTTCTTCAAGAGCATCAAGAACCCCTGGGTCAAAAACATCATCGGCGGCGTAATCATCTCGGCAATCGTCTTCATGTTCCCGTCGCTTTACGGCGAGGGCTATTCATCGATAGGCAAGATAATCAACGGCGACCCCGCCGCTATCCTTTCAGGCTCATTCCTCGCCGGCGACGGAGCCCGTCCCTGGATCATCGTGCTCATGGCGGCAGGTGTCATGCTGAGCAAGTGTTTCGCCACCTCCACCACCAACACCAGCGGAGGCGTGGGCGGTGAGTTCGCCCCCACCCTATTTGCCGGAGCGTTTGTGGGCTACTTCTTCGCCGAAACGCTCAATCTGCTCTTCGATCTCGGACTTCCCGCCGGAAAATTCGCCTTCCTCGGTATGTCGGGAGTCATGGCAGGAGCAATCCGAGCCCCGCTCATGGCAATCTTCCTCACAGTGGAAATGACCGGAGCCTACACCCTGCTCCTCCCCGTCGTAATCACCTCCACTATGTCATTTGCAANAGTGCGANNCTTCTCGCGCCACAGCTTCTNCACNNAGCGNGCCCCGCGTCACTTCAAGCTCCCCGCCGATAATGCTCAATGATGAATTATGCATTCTGCATTATGAATTATGCATTGAATCAAACGCCGCAAGCATCCTCTCCTTCACCAGATGCTGATGCTCGTCGTCGCCATAGTTGGCAAATGGATAAATCGAGATACCGCCGCGCGGAGTGAACAGCCCTATCACCTCAAGATAGCGCGGGTCCATCAACTTCACCAGGTCCTTCATGATGATGTTCACGCAATCCTCATGGAAATCGCCATGATTGCGGAAACTGAACAGATAGAGTTTCAGGCTCTTGCTCTCCACCATCTTCACCCTCGGGATATAATTAATGATAATCTTGGCAAAATCGGGCTGTCCCGTCTTGGGGCATAACGACGTAAATTCAGGGCAGTTGAACGTCACCAGATACTCATTCTCCGGGTGCTTGTTGTCAAACGTCTCAAGCACCTCGGGGGCATATTTATCGGGGTANCGNGTNGCNGTATTCCCAAGCAGCGTCACTCCCGGCAATTCTTCGGCTGTGCGTGGCATGTTTCGGCTGATTTACTTAAAATTTATCTCCTTTTCTCTAAGCTTGTCACCGGCATCCTCTACGATAGAGCGGAAATAACGCTCGTCATATCCGCCAAACTGCGGCGACGCGCAATGACCCTGCGGAGTGCGGGTGAACACTCCCGGCTCAGTCTCCCGCTTGATATTCCCGTCAAGGAACTTCACAAACAGATAGTCGCCCAGCTTCTTGAATTCGGCGGTCGAGTGATTGGCAAGACGGTCTGACAGAGCGGCAAGCTCCATGCGCTGATGCGATTCAGGCATCGACATCACCCTCGCCTCGGTCTCCTTCACGGCAACCTCCATCGAGTCCTCAAGAGCGTTCTGCACCCGGCGAATGTCGGGAATCATCTGCGAATATCGGTTATAAGCNTGATTTGCCACATAGTTATGAACCCAGAAGGCAGCGTCCCACGACAGTGTGAGCATGTCGCCNTTGCCCGGAGCATAGCAATAAGGCACCTTGGTCACGCAGCAGTAGATCGGNNCATACACACAAGTGTTCGTGTCGTCCACTCCAAACCACAGCACNCCTTTCATCGGTGCCGGCACCGAGTCCCTCAGCTGAGCCACGAAAGTGAAAGCCGTTTGCTGCGTGGCGATAGCGCGCTCATGAGTATAGTTCACGCTGTCGACNGTGAAACTCATCGGACGCCAGCGGTAGGGCACCTTGAAAGGACCCGCGCCTATATCCTGAGTCATATCAAACGGAGTGTNNTCGAAATGNTCGCGCATNGCCCACTGCATATCCCTGACGCTCAAAGGCTTGTCGGGTTTCACCCAAAGCGGCATGATCGGATCGGCGGCTTCATTAATCCAAGGCAGATACTTGTCCATTCCCGAAGCATTGTGGGTGAAAAAGCTCCACACTCGCGCGTCACATCCGCGCAAAGCTCCGAAATCGGTCACGGCGTATGCCTTTGAAAAGTCGAAATCCTCGTCCTTGCCGTCGAAATATCCCTGGCTGCGGGCAAACGAAATAACGTCGGGCGAATAAAGCGTTTCAGGGTCATTAAGCGGGAAAGTGTGAATGCGCGAATGGTTGGCGTGTCCCGAAATCATTCCGTCGGGGATGCGGCGAGCCACCCACACGGCGCCCTTCTCCTTGCCCCCCTTGCCTATCATCTCCATGATCCAAGCTTCCTTGCCGTCGGCTATCGAAAACGACTCGCCGCTGCTGTAATATCCATGCTCGGCAACGAGGTCGGTCATCACCTTTATAGCCTCGCGGGCAGTCTTCGCACGTTCGAGAGCGATATAGATAAGCGAGCCATAGTCGATCACTCCGGTAGTGTCCACGAGCTCCTCACGTCCACCCCATGTGCTCTCGCTGATGGCAAGCCCGTGCTCGTTCATGTTGCCGATGGTGGCGTAGGTGTTGCGCGGCTCTGGAATTTCGCCCAGATACACGCCCGAATCCCAGTCATAAACCTTCCGCATAGCCCCTTTGGGGTGAACGGCTGCGGGTTTTGAATACAATTCGCCATACAGACTGTGAGAGTCAGCGGCGTAGGTGATCATCACGCTATTGTCGGCAGTAGCTCCCGGCGTAGCGATAAGGCTCGTGCAAGCCATTGCCGACGCAGCGGCAGCGACCGCAAATATTGTAAAAAGACTACGTTTATTCATATAGCAAAATTAAATTCCATAACATTACAATGCAAAGATAATAAAATTTTCCACAACCCGGATTTCCGCAATGCACAATACACAATGCAT
>WFMA01000056.1 GCA_009177195.1 Bacteroidales bacterium
TCATGGCAAGAGAAAATCTGACCCGCTACCTGTGGATTATCGACACCATCCGCTCCTACGGAAGCATCTCGCGCGAAGAGATGAGCCGCCTGTGGGAACGATCGGCGTTGTCCAACGGGCGTCCCATGGCGCGACGCACTTTCTATAACGACCGCGCTTCGATCGAATCCATTTTTGGAATCAACATCCAATGCGATTCAGCCACCTACGAATATTATATCGAAAGCTCCAACGAGCATCAGACCAACGCCATGAACTGGCTGCTCAACTCGGCGTCGATCGGCAACGTAATAAGCGGCACTCAGGAGATAGGCCACAAGATTTTCCTTGAAGAAGCGCCGTCGTCCCACGAGAATCTGCCCATAATCGTTGAGGCTCTGAAACAGAACTCGCCGGTGACATTCACCTATCAGTCCTATTCGCGCATAAATCCGAGCCGCGACAACCAGCTCGAACCATATTTCTTGAAATTTTTCAAACAACGGTGGTATATAACCGGAAGGAACGTGAAGAGCAACACGCTGCGCACCTACGCGCTTGAACGAATGAGCGAGATTACGATGGTCAACTCCACGTTCAGCGTTCCCGAAGACTTCAATGCCGAGGACTACATTCGCCACAGCTACGGGATTATTTTCGACGAAGGGAGCGTGAAGAATGTTGCCGTCAGGACCGATTCCCGCCAGGCGAAATACCTAAGGTCAGTGCCGCTGCACCACTCTCAGCGGGAAACCCTCCACGACTCTTACTCGGTGTTCTATTACCAACTCAAAATAACGCCCGACTTCGTGCAGGAACTCCTGTCCTACGGACCAAAGATCACCGTTCTCAATCCGCCTGAACTGAGAGCCATGATAGTGACCTCGCTGAAAGAGTCGCTCAATAATTACCGTGAGTTTCCCGAGGCGAAATAAGGCGGGGAATCAGTGAGCTTCAAGCCAGTTATCCCCTACGCCAGCCGACACTATCAGCGGTACCTTACCGCTATAAGCGCCCATCATGTCGCGCATCACTATCTCTTTCACCCGGTCGAGCTCTTCGGGCGCCACATTGAACACGAGTTCGTCATGAACCTGCATTATCATCTTGCNCTTCAACCCCTCGCGCTCANAGTCGCGGTATACGTTGACCNTCGCCAGCTTTATGATGTCGGCGGCGGTGCCCTGGATGGGAGCGTTGACAGCATTGCGCTCGGCATACCCTCTCACCACAGCATTGCGCGAATTGATTTCGGGAAGCATTCTCTTGCGTCCCATCATAGTTGAAACATATCCGTCCTTGCGAGCTTTCTCGATAGCCGAGGTGATATATTCCTTGATGTGGGGATAAGAGCGGAAATATCCGTCGATCAACTCTTTTGCCTCGAAACGTGGAATGCGTAGCCGCTGAGATAATCCGAACGCCGATATTCCGTAGATTATGCCGAAATTGGCGGTCTTGGCGCGACGGCGCTGTTCATCGGTCACGTCGGCGATATTCTCATGATATATCTTTGCGGCGGTGGCTCGGTGAATGTCGGCATCCGAGATGAACGCCTCTATCATGTCCTTGTCGCCGCTGATATCGGCTATAAGTCGCAGCTCAATCTGAGAATAGTCGGCGCTCATCAGGAGGTCGCCCCTGTCGGCGACAAACGCCCGGCGTATCTCGCGCCCCTCTTCGGTGCGTATAGGTATGTTCTGAAGATTAGGCGCTGTCGACGAAATGCGACCTGTCGCCGTGACAGTCTGATTATAGGTAGTATGGATCTTTCCCGTGCGCGGATTTATCAGCTGCGGGAGAGCGTCGATATAGGTAGTGAGAAGCTTCTTCAGCCCCCTTATTTCAAGGATAAGCTCCACGATGGGGTGGGCGTCACGATATTTTTCGAGCACCTCCTCGGTTGTCGAATAGGCGCCGCGGCGGGTCTTCTTGGCATTTGGGTCGAGCTTAAGACGATCAAATAGCACCTCACCTACCTGAGTGGGAGAGCTGATGTTGAATTTGCCGCCGGCGAGTTCGTAGGCGCGCTCCTCCATCCCCCGGAGTTTCGCAGTGAATTTTTCCGACAGTTCCGCCAATACGTTCACATTGACCCTCACACCGGTCCACTCCATGTCGGCGAGCACCCTCACCAGCGGAAGCTCGATATCCTCCATGAGCCGTGACAGGTCCTGCTCCTTGAGCAACTGTGACAATTTCCGATAGAGGCGGGTAGAGACATCAGCCACTTCACACATGCGCTGCGTTTCCTCGTCCGCAGGGAGCGCCTCCCCTTTCTTGCGTATCTTTTCGTCGCCGTCATAGTCAAGCGTGCCGTAGTCAAGATAAGCGGCAGCCACTCTCGGCAAGGCATGGTTCATTTCAGGTTCGAGCAGGTAGTGAGCCAGCGATGTGTCATAGTAAGGAGCCGACAACTCCACCCCCTCCCTTTTCAACAGGATGATTTCACGCTTTATGTCGTGGCTCACGATCAATGAACTCTGCTGAGTGAACAGCGGGGCGAGCGCGTCGACAACCTCTTTGCGCCGCGTCGGCTCAAGCGGCATCTTCACGTAACGAGCCACTCCCTCGCCACAGCTCAGGGCTATCCCCTGCCACACGGAGGTCATATCCTCGGCGCCGGTGGCATAAGCCGCCACTCCCACGCATGGCGCCTTCATAGCTTCAGCCACGAAAGCGGAAAGTTCGGGAACGTCGATGCGGGCATAGTCGGCTTTTATGTCGGCAAGCGTTTTCTTGCGTGTCTCAAGCGGAGGCATTTCGTCAAACAGCGACCCCATCAACGGAGCGTCGGCTGCCGGCGCAGAGGTGACCGCCGTCGGTTCTTCAACATTCAACCGCTTCAAAAAAGTGCGGAATTCAAGCTCAGTGTATATGCGGCTAAGCTCTCCTTTATCGGGAGCCTCACGGCGAAGCGAGTTGGCATTCATCCCGATAGGAGCGTCGGTGCATATCGTGGCAAGATATTTGGAGAATCTTATCTGCTCGGCATAGGTCGTGATCTTGGTNTTCAACGCNCCTTTCANTTTNTCGGCATTGGCTATGAGATTNTCCACATCGCCCCACTCGCCTATGAGNTTTACNGCAGTCTTTTCGCCCACCCCGGGACANCCGGGGATATTGTCGATAGCGTCGCCTTCGAGAGCCAGCAGNTCGATNACCTGAAGAGGCGATTCTATTCCGTAGCGTTCACACACCTCCTTAGGTCCCCTTATCTCCGCNTCAGTCCCCTTGATCGAGGGCTTGTACATGAAGATGGAGTCGGTCACCAACTGCCCGTAATCCTTGTCGGGGGTCATCATATAGGTGGTGAAGCCCTCCTTCTCGGCGATATGAGCCAAAGTTCCTATCACGTCGTCAGCCTCATATCCGGGAACCTCCACGATGGGGATTCCGTTAGCCTTGATAATATCCTTTATATAAGGTATGGAGAGGGTAATGTCCTCGGGCTGCTTGTCGCGCTGAGCCTTATACTCGGGATAAGCCTCATGTCGGAACGTGGGACCTGCCGGATCGAAACACACTGCGATGTGGGTGGGGTCATATTTTTTAAGCAGCTCGTCGAGCGTGTTCACGAAACCGAATATAGCCGATGTGTTGAATCCCTTCGATGTCATGCGCGGAGCGCGTATCAAAGCATAGTAAGCACGGTAGATCAATGCGTAGGCATCAAGCAGAAAAAGGACCTTGTCGTTCATTATAATCAATTTTTAATGGAGCATTCCACAATTTCAAAGCATAAATTTAGATATAAATTATAACTTTTACTAATTTTGCAGCATAATTCAAAGCATGACGATTTTTAATGACATACAACGCTCCCTAGCTCCGGAGCTTTCACTGCTCAACGAATCCATCAGCTCGAGTTTGAAAACATCAAATTCGCTCATGAACGGGATTGTAGAAAATTACCTCAAGACCAAAGGCAAGCAGATACGTCCCATTCTCGTGATTCTGAGCGCGAAGATGCTTGGAGAGATAAATCCGAAAACCATTTTAGGAGCCGCCGCCATTGAAATGCTGCACAACGCCTCGCTAATCCACGACGACGTGGTGGACGATGCCGACATGCGGCGAGGAATTTCCACCATTAACTCCGTGTGGGACAATCGCATAGCCGTTCTCATAGGCGACTATTTTGTAGCGTCAGCGTTGAATCATGCCGTAAAAACATCCGATATCCGCATTGTCGACACGATTTCCACCATAGGGCAGACCCTGTCGCTCGGCGAAATAAACCAAATCGAGAAAGCGCGGGGACACAATCTGAAAGAGAGCGCCTATATCGAAATCATTTCCCAAAAAACAGCATCGCTATTCGAGGCATGCGTCAGGATAGGCGCCTACTCAGTCAACGCTCCCGAAAAGGAGCTTGCGAGCCTTGTAGAATTTGCCCATCTATTCGGACTTTGTTTCCAGATTCGCGACGATATTTTCGACTACTTCGAGGCTGACGAGGTGGGAAAACCCACCGGCAACGACCTGCGCGAGGGAAAAGTGACCCTCCCCCTGCTACATGCGCTTTCATTGACGAGCCATCCTCAACAAGCCGAGATGCTTGAGCTNATCGCCGGGGATGAACTTGATTGCGACTCGATAACAAGGCTTATCCAATATGCCAAGGATGCCGGCGGCATCGACTATGCCTACGCCTACATGAACACTCTGCGAGAAAAAGCGGCAAAAATCATGGAGCAATTGCCCGATTCTCCCGAAAAAGAGACCTTCATGAAGATGTTTGACTTCATTATCATGCGAAAAAAATAATATTCCCTGCAAGTTTTTTCGCAAAGATGTTGCATAATTCAAAAATTGGAACTAATTTTGCAACGCAATTACGGAGAGCCGTGTTGCGAATACACTAATTGCTTCAATAGCTCAGTCGGTTAGAGCATCTGACTGTTAATCAGAGGGTCGTTGGTTCGAGTCCATCTTGAAGCGCAAAGTGGAGAAATAAATAAAATGATTGCTTCAATAGCTCAGTCGGTTAGAGCATCTGACTGTTAATCAGAGGGTCGTTGGTTCGAGTCCATCTTGAAGCGCAATCTCCACTACAAAAACGCCTGCATCACCGATGCGGGCGTTTTTTTTCATATCTCCCACCCCCACGCTCCCGGGTCAGCAGCAAAAGCGAAACATAGTAGAATCCTATCAATCAGAGTCATAACCAAAAGCCGGGTCAAGTAGATATTTCCGGTTGTNCCCGATTTGGGTTATTNATGCCGATTTTNAAATAATTAANTCAAGNTTCTTTTGCTGCCGTTTTGGCGGGGCGAGCCTGTGTCCTGTGTTGTGGGCGTGGTTCTCGCCGGCGCTCTTGGCGGGGGCAGCTGCCGCTTAGCAGCTCAAGGCTTGGGAGCANGTTTGCCGCANCCCCGGGATGGGGAGGATGAGGGTCCG
>WFMA01000209.1 GCA_009177195.1 Bacteroidales bacterium
AATGGGTCAGTAGATATGGCGGTGACACAAACAAACCGTACAGTCTTTCCGGACTCCTTTTTCTAACTCCCGTAGATTTAGGGGGCACTCTTTGCAGAGTGCGGGATGGGGTTGCGGCGATCCCGGCACACCTCGCTTCGCTCGTAGTGCCGGGTTATTCATAGGTGTAAGCCTTTCAGGCTTGCCAACCCGAAGTATCTACTGACCAATATTAAGTGAGCCGTTCAGGCTTGCCAACCGGAACTATCCACTGACCCATTTTAAGCAGATTAAGGTTTCCAATGTGGTTAACATGATGAAGGAGGTGGAAAAACGACAAGGGCTGTCCCGGCGGACAGCCCTTGTCATTTATCAAATTTGGAGTGGAGATTACTTGTTGTTTGCCTGATATTCGGCACGAGCGATGTACTTGTCAATATCGAGACTATATTGACCGGCGTATTCGGGATATTTTGATTTGATATCCTTAAGCACCTTCAATTCTGCCGCATAGTCGCCTTGCGCGCGAAGCACTGTGGCTTTCTTCATCATGAAAAGCGGAGTATAGAGGGCATTATTGTCGCTCTGGCTTATCGCTTTGTCGTAGGATTTAAGAGCGGCTCCATAGTTCTGAAGATTAACGTAGCAGTCCCCTTCAAGAGAGAGGGCAGCTGCGCCAACGAGCGCTTCTTTGGGGCTAAAGCCTTTCAAGTCGGCAAGAGCTTCCTCATAGTTACCGTTCTTATAGCTCAAAGTGGCAGCCATCAAAGCAGCGCGGTTGCCGGCATCATAGCCATATTTGTCAGCAACCAGGCGATACTGAGCAAGGGCAACGGAATCGTTGCCCTGCGCAAGTTCTATATCAGCTTTCGATACAGCCTCGTTAGCTTTCACAATACCGGGCTTGCGGATAAAGAAGATATATACAATAATCAATACCGCGATGACCGAGATGGCGATCATGCCCCACATCAAATACTTCTGACCCTTGGTCACATTGTTCTTTAACTCTTGGTTGTCCTTAGTCACCTCTTCAAGTGCTATAGGCTCTTTCTGATCATTTTCAGCCATTGTATAATAGTTTTTTCTTATTAAACAATTCAAACTGCGATTTGGGTCAATCGCAACGGCAAATTTACTCCAATTTCCTTACAACTCAAAATTTTTTCTAAAATAAGTAAATTTCTTTACCTAACGGTTCGCACAATTCCATTCGATGAGCCGTTGTTATATATAATGAGGAGTGATGAATTTTAACTATGGAAGTTCTTTCAACAAATACGCTTTGGATCGCCCTACTGATGACTTTGATCGCCGGCATGGGAACAGGAATAGGCGCGCTGATGTCCCTGTTGCCAATCGCCCGAGAAAGAAAGTTTCTGTCGGGAGCGCTCGGTTTTTCGGCAGGAGTGATGCTATACGTGTCGTTTCTCGACCTAATGCCCGACGCGCTTGAGCAACTCAGCGAAATATATCCCGACAAATATGCCCGGTTTTATACCGTTCTTGCTTTTTTCATCGGGATGGGACTAATCGCTCTCATCGACTTCCTGATTCCTGAAAAGAATAACCCCCATGAATATGACCATGTGGAACAGCTCCCGGCAACCAACACCAAACGCACCGGTATCATGCTCGCGCTCGCCATCGGAATCCATAACTTCCCTGAAGGAATCGCCACATTCATCTCTTCACTTGACGGCATGACGGTGGCTATACCGATTGTCATCGCAATCATGCTCCACAATATTCCTGAAGGGATAGCAGTGTCGGTTCCCATCTACAACGCCACCGGCAGCCATCGGAAAGCGCTTGTGTGGAGCATAGTGTCAGGACTTGCCGAACCGCTGGGGGCAATCGTGGGGATATTGTTTCTCGTGCCGATGTGGTCGCCGATGCTGAATGCGGTGCTCCTTGCCGGAGTCGCAGGAGTAATGGTCTATATTTCGGTCGATGAACTGCTGCCTGGAGCGGAGAGCTACGGGCATCACCACATCACGATAGGATGCGTGATAGTGGGCATGGCACTTATGGCTGTATCGATTCTGCTTATATAATTTTAATCTCAAATTTTTTCATTAGCCGCAAGGGAATAATTGCATGGCAACTGTTTTAAATTATAGCAAAAAAGACTTACTTTGTATTTTAAAACAGTATTACGATGAAACAATCGGAGATTTTAAAAAATATAGCCGAGAAAATGGGGATAGAAACCCTTAACCCCATGCAAAAAGCAGTCATGGACTGCCAGTCAAAAAATCTTGTGCTCCTCTCCCCTACCGGTTCAGGCAAAACTTTGGGATTCACGATTGCGATGCTTCAATCCTTGCCAAAACCCTCGCCCGAAGTGAAGGCAGTGATAATTGCTCCGTCACGAGAACTCGTGACTCAGATCTACAGAGTGGTGCGCGACATCGCAACGGGATATAAGTGCGTGGCAATGTATGGCGNACATTNCGTGANCGATGAGAANAATTCGTTGAACCCCACTCCCGACATCATCATAGCGACACCGGGACGATTGCTTGACCATCTGCAACGCAAGCACGTGGATCTGTTCAATACAAAAATCCTTGTGCTTGACGAATATGACAAGTCGCTTGAACTCGGATTCCACGACGAGATGAAGAAGATTATACGCACGATGCCCAATCTGTCAAGAATCATCCTCACTTCAGCAACACGCCTGTCGGAAATGCCTGAATTTCTCAAGCTGAAGTCTCCGGAAACCCTTGATTTTCTCGGAAAGAGCGACAATCCCGGGTCACGAATGTCGATCGTAGAGGTGTCGAGTCCGGCAAATGACAAACTTGACACGCTGATTGACCTTCTCAAATCGCTTGACAACGGCAAGGTTATCGTGTTCGTCAATCATCGAGAGAGCGCCGACAGGGTTTATCAAGCCTTGAAAAAAGCAGGGCTGCCGGTGGGAATATATCACGGAGCGCTTGATCAGGTCGACCGAGAAAAGGCGGTGGACCTGTTAAACAACGGAACTACGCCCATCCTCGTTTCCACCGACCTTGGAGCAAGAGGGCTTGATATCGACTCAATAAATTCCATCATCCACTACCACATCCCCCTCACTGAGGAAACATGGACCCATCGCAACGGAAGAACAGCGCGCGTCGACGCGACAGGCACGGTCTATGTAATAACTTCGGAAAATGACAATATCCCTGAGTACATGGACTTTGACAGGAGCTATTTTCCTACCGGAAAATCGGACAATCCCATTCGCAGCGATGTAGCGACACTCCATTTCAACTCAGGCAAAAAAGAGAAAATTTCAAGGGGCGATATCGTGGGCTTCCTTATCAAGCAGTGCGGACTTGACGCTGATTCGATAGGGAAAATAATAGTCAAAGATCACTCTGCGATTGCGGCAATCCCAGCTTCGTCGGCAAAAGCCGCGCTTGCGAAAGCCGCTCAAGAGAAGCTCAAGGGAAAACGCGTCAAAATCACTCTAATGAAATAACCGGTGAAAAAATATAATCTGAACTTCAGCGCATGCAGCACTGCATCACTGCGCGACTTGACACGCTCCGAACTTCCGGAATACATCATTATCACAAAGCCCGGCGTGGAGATTTCCATTTCGGAGGAAAGTGTAGACCTGATGGTCAATCGGGCGAAAGAGGAGAACGCTTCAATTGTCTATTCCGATTATATTGACGGAAACAATGCGCTACATCCGTTGATTGACTATCATGAAGGATCGGTCAGAGACGGCTTTGACTTGGGGCAGCTGATCATAGTTAAAACCGACAGGCTTAAAACAGCGCTGTCATCGCTTGACGATTACTCGTTTGCGGCGTTCTATGCTCTAAGGCTCGCATTGTCAAGACTTGGAAAGATTGTCCACATTCCTGAAGCTTTATATAAGGTGGACGGCATTGACGAATCAGCATCCCAATTTGCCTACCAGCAAGCTGACCAGCAGCTTGCGCAGCGCGAAATGGAGGACGCATTCACCGCCCACATTAAAGCCATCGGCGCCTATATTTCGCCAGATGATGTCATTAAGGAAATTGATTTTGACGACCGCTGCACTGTCGAAGCATCAATCATCATCCCGGTGCGTAACCGAGTCAACACGGTTGGCGACGCTGTTAAAAGCGCGTTAAGCCAAGTCACCGATTTTGAATTCAATGTGATAGTTGTCGACAATCATTCCACCGACGGCACCACAGAACTGCTAAAAAAGATAGCCGCCAAGGATCCGAGACTCATTCATATCATTCCTGAGGAAGAAAATCATGGGATAGGAGGATGCTGGAACATCGCGCTTGATTCCGATAAATGCGGAAGATTCGCCGTGCAGCTTGACAGCGACGACATCTATGCGAGCCCTCACACTCTCCAAACCGTAGTCGATAAATTCTATCAGGAACATTGCCCGATGGTAATCGGCTCATATACTCTCACCGATTTCGATTGCAACGTAATTCCTCCCGGATTGATCGCCCATAAGGAGTGGACCGATGAAAACGGTCGCAACAACGCTTTGCGCATAAACGGGCTTGGCGCTCCCCGAGCTTTTTACACTCCGATCGCACGAAAAGTGCGGTTCCCGGATGTGAGCTACGGAGAAGACTATGCAATGGGGTTGGCGATAAGCGCGAACTACCGCATAGGACGCATATATGACTCTATATACCTGTGCCGACGATGGAAAGGAAATTCCGACGCACAACTTACCCTTGAAGCCCAAAACCGCAACGACAGCTATAAAGACTCCTTGAGGCGAGAAGCTATCGCAACTCGCAAAAAAATAGTAAATTCACGCCNCACCTACAAGAAAGTCATGGTCAACGGCACGGAATGGAACGTGAGACTCCTGCCGGGACGCTCGGTCAGCACAAAAGCAAAAGTAGACGCCGCATCAATAGCTGCCCGACCCTGTTTCCTGTGTCGAGAAAATCGTCCTCCCGAACAACCGGCAACTCCACTCGGTGACTATGAGATTCTTGAAAATCCATTCCCTGTCTTTCCGGGGCATCTCACGATACCTACCAGAGCGCATATACCGCAACGAATCATGGGACGGNTTTCCGACATGGTGGATATTGCTATGAGATTAAAAGACTATACCGTGTTCTATAATGGAGCGAAATGTGGCGCGTCGGCACCCGACCATTGCCACTTCCAAGCGGTTCCTCACGAGTATCTGCCNTTAGATATCCAATTCCCGTTCCAACGGATTTACATGATTGATAAGATTGATAAAATCGCAGAGGAAGTTGAACGCGCTTTAGCGGCATTGCCTCGTGGAGACGATGATGAGCCGGCAGTCAATGTAGGGCTACATATCATTGACAGCGAGATGGCTGAGGCGGTAATAGTTCTTCGCAAAGCGCATCGCCCGTCATGCTATCCGGCAATAGGTGTGAGCCCGGGAGCAATAGATATGCTCGGCACGATAATCACCACATCACGGGAAGATTTTGATTCAATCGACACGGCAACTCTTAAAAAGATATTTGACGAGGTTGCCTACACGACTCCTATCCCAACTATATCAGTAGGGATTATTGAGGCTGACAATATTGATTATGAACTCGTTGGCAAATACGAGTATGATAATAATGTAATGTCGCCAATCACACCTGAAAGCCGGTTCAAACTGAAAAATGTTGTTATCGGAAAAGATTTTCATTGGCAACGAAACCTCAATCTCACCTATCACGGTTCACTTGAAATAATGCTCCGCGAGAATAAGAAAATAGCGGTGAACAGGCTTTCGGTGGAGCAATACCTGAGATCGGTCATCGCATCTGAAATGAATGCCGCCGCCCCGTTGGAATTTCTAAAAGCCCATGCGGTGATATCCCGCAGCTGGGTGCTGTCGCAAATAGACAACAAGAGCGAGCATCATTCAATCCAAGGCACGGCTACCGAGGAGGAGATCGTGAAATGGTATGACAGGGAGAATCATCAGCATTATGACGTGTGCGCCGACGACCATTGCCAACGCTATCAGGGGATTCCNGAAAATGANCCTGAAAACGCGCGTCTCGCCATTCTCGCCACCTGCGGNGAGGTGCTTACCGATGAAAGCGGCAATATNTGNGACGCNCGATTCTCCAAATGNTGCGGNGGNGTATTTGAGGAATTTGAAAACTGCTGGGAACCGAAACATTATAACTACCTCGAAGGGAAAACCGACACACCGATGGAGACAGTGATTCCCGATTTGACTTCGGAAGCGGGAGCCAAGGAATGGATAATGTCTCGCCCGGCAACGCCTTTCTGCGCTCAAGCTTCCGACGGACTGCTGAAGCAGGTGTTGAACAACTATGATCTTGAAACGAATAATTTTTATAGGTGGAAAGTATCGTACACCCGTGANGAACTGTCGNAAATAATCCGTGACNGATCGGGCATAGATTTCGGCACAATAACCGATCTTATCCCCCTCTCCCGCGGAACATCATCCCGCATTTTCAGGCTTAAGATCGTGGGAACAAAACACTCCATGATTGTAGGGAAAGAGCTTGAAATACGTAAGTGGCTATCCCGCTCCCATCTTTACAGCTCAGCATTCGTTGTGGAAAAGACACCTGAGGGATTCATCTTGCACGGCGCCGGCTGGGGTCATGGAGTGGGATTGTGCCAAATCGGNGCNGCNGTNATGGCAGCNGAAGGATATAATTANCGTGAAATATTAGCTCATTATTATAATAATGCAAAACTCAGCCGCCTCTACTGACACCCGCAGCCCTTGGTCATGGGTATCTACGTTATACTTTGCCCAGGGACTCCCCTACGTTGCGGTAATGACGCTTTCGGTTATCATGTATAAAAGGCTCGGTATCTCCAACACGGATATCGCNCTNTACACNTCNTGGCTATATTTGCCTTGGGTGATAAAACCGTTATGGAGTCCGGTCGTGGACATGTTCAGCACGAAACGCAACTGGATCATACTGATGGAACTGCTGATAGGCATCGGCTTTGCAGGTGTCGCGTTCACGCTGCCTGTGTCATTCTTTTTCAGCGCCTCGCTTGGAGTTTTCTGGCTTGTGGCATTTCTCAGCGCCACTCACGACATAGCCGCCGACGGCTTCTATATGCTTGCCCTTGACCAGCACCAGCAGTCATTCTATGTGGGAATAAGAAGCACGTTNTATCGCATATCAACCATNGTGGGACAAGGCGCTCTCGTNATGCTNGCGGGATATTTTGANGAGAAATGGCAACCTCGCCCCGAGGAATCGATGGACTACACCCCGATAGCCTGGATGGTGGTGATGGGGACTCTTTCGGCATTTTTCGTCATTATCTCNATNTANCACCGGATAATGTTGCCNAANCCNNGNTCGGACCATAAAGAGCAACGGGTTACATTCCAAAACGCAGGAAAAGAGTTTATCGGTACATTTACCTCATTTTTCCGTAAACCGGGCATAGGGGTGGCTCTCGCTTTCATGCTTCTGTACCGATTTCCCGAGGCGCAGCTCGTTAAGCTGATCAATCCGTTTCTACTGGATTCCACGGCAACGGGAGGACTCGGGCTCAGCACTTCGCAAGTGGGCTTCGTATATGGCACAATCGGAATACTGGGACTGACTGCCGGAGGAATAATAGGCGGTATAGTGGTGGCTCACGGCGGATTGAAGAAATGGCTTTGGCGAATGGCGTGGAGCATCTCCCTGACATGCGGCACATTCCTGTATCTCTCTATCGCGCAGCCGGCTGACTTGCTGACAATAAATATATGCGTGTTCATTGAGCAATTCGGCTATGGCTTCGGCTTCACGGCATACATGCTTTACCTTATTTATTTCAGCGACGGCGAGTTCCGCACCGCCCACTATGCGATATGCACCGGTTTCATGGCGCTTGGAATGATGCTGCCGGGCATGGCTGCGGGATGGCTGCAGGAGCAGCTTGGCTATCAAGGATTCTTTTGGTGGATAATGGCTTGTTGCATAGCCACAATCGGGGTTACCGCCTTTATAAAGGTTCCGGCAGCATTTGGCAAGAAGAACAATTGACGGCAGTCCTCCCGCCATACCTCGCTTCGCTCGTAGTGCCGGGTTATTTCATAGGCATAAGCCTTTCAGGCTTGCAAACCGAGAAAATCTACCGACCTGTTATAAGAAACAATCTCATGCAATAATAAATGACGAGGGCAGGTCCATTTTCAGGATCCTGCCCTCGTTATTTCAAATATTGGATGATTCCCGGATTTTATTTAACCAAGAACTTTTTACCGTTCTGAATATAGATGCCGGGAGCAAGAGGCTCTGCAACCTCGATACCCATCAAGTTGTAAATGCGGTTATCGCCTGAAAGTTCAGAGTCAGATGTAATGGTGTCAATACCGCCGGTATCGGGCGCTGCGTGCAGGATCAGAGATAACGCTACCTGATTGCCTGCCGGAGTAAAAGTGAATGAACCGGTTGCGGGGGTTGCGAATGAAATTTCGTGCTTCACCGCCTCCTTTGATTTAGGAAAGATGTAACTTTTACCGTCAACACCGTTTATTTCGGAAAAATAAGCATCGGCACTATCATAGTTGCTATAGCCGTCAACATCCACGCCGGTTATCGATAATCCTGAAGGAATGGTAACAGTGAACTGCACACCTGCCGAATACTTAACTCGGTTTTGGGTACCTGTGCTATACCCCTTGCTTCTTGTATTGGAGATGGTGAAGCCATTCTCAAACTCCCATTTCTCCGCACTCGGAGATTTTTTATAAGTGGTATTGTCAAGGACATAATCAGTCACTTCGGGCTCCACATATTCAGGGAGTTCAACTGCGGGATCAGTAATCTCAAGGTTGCCTGAAAGGAGTTTACCCTCGGCATTGCCTTTTTCCATGATTTCAGCAACGAGCGAGTTCATGTAGAGTTCAAGATTGGTGTAACCGTCTTTTGCCAGCTTGGCTCCGTCGGTCTTGTCGTTGGGGTTGAGTCCGTTTGCAGTTTCCCACTCGTCAGGCATTCCGTCGCCGTCGGTATCGGTTTTTGCCGCAGTCTGTTTAAGGGCAGGCCAGCCGGTAGAGCTGTCGGAATATCTGATCTGGTCCTGATTGTCAATAATACCGGCATCGCCGAAAGTTGCCTTACCATCGCGCACGTCATTAACGATAATTTCATCGAGAGCGTCGCGGTGAAGAGAAGCGCCAACATAGTCGAGCACTTTTTCATAAGCTTTCTCAGCAGTGTGGGTAGTGGTGTACTGATATTCTATCGGGGTGTCGAGACGCATGTCGCGCTTCACATCTTCAGTGAAAGTGTAGTCATTTTTTGAGTTATCTATTTCATTATAGATACCATAGGTCCAGTTATCGTTGGTAACCTGGGAATAGTCGGGGTTGACGTTACCGTTGACATAGAATGTTCCCCACTTGTGCCACATGATGTCCCAACTGTTGGGGTTGTCAGTGTCATGATGGGTATAGTCACTTGTGCGGATTCCAATTCCTGCTATACGCTGGGGACGATTGTTGTTCTGAGGTCCTACCTTATAATAATTGTTGACGATATTCACGTTCATACCTTCACCGCCATAGCAACCATTGGAGCCGTGGTTGTAGATGACATTATTACGCATATCCATGCGCTCGTCGGTCTGGGTTCCGGGACGCGGACCAAGGCGAGGAGTACGAGAACAATGGTGAGCGATAAGATTGTGATGGTAGGAAGCTCCGCTACCGCCCCAGTTGCCTCCGTAACCGTGGTTTCCCTTGGAGTGACCTGAATTTCGAAGACTCTGAGCGGCTATACACCACTGCACTGTGATGTTCTTGCTTCCGTAAACCGACAGACATTCATCGATACTCCAGCTCACGGAGCAGTGGTCGATCATGATATTTGCCTGGTCCATGCCTCCAAGACCGTCGCCTTCATGGTCGGCAACATGACGATTTCCGAGACGGAAACGAACGAAACGGATAATGACATTGCTTGTATTGATGGTGAAAGGATAGTCGGCAATACAGATTCCATCGCCGGGAGCGGTTTGACCGGCGATTGTCACGTTTCCATTCTGCAACGCCAACGGGCTTTTAAGGAATATNGTGCCGGAAACATCAAACACGATTGTGCGCGTTCCTCTCTGAGTACAAGCGTAACGGAATGATCCGGGTTCATTGGTATCTTCAAGAGTAGTCACATGATAAACTTCGCCGCCGCGACCTCCGGTAGTCAATCGACCATATCCCTCAGCGCCAGGGAAAGATGGAGCCTGAGCCATGAGAGAATCCGGCATAATCATTGACAGGGCAGCGATTAAAATCAGATAAAAAGTTTTTCTCATATTAATTATTGAATGATTTAAGTTTTGCACTGTTTGTCCATTTAGAATATATATCCTTATAATATATAATCATAATATCTTACAAAGATAGTCAAAAACTAATATTGAACGCAGATTTTAACAAAAAATATAATCTATCGCCTCATAATTATGACACAAATATATCAACTCTTGATAAAAATTTTTAAATGTAGCCGAACAAATCGCTACACACTGATGTTTTAATAGTGTAAATTAATAATAAAACGAAATAATTGATCTCATGACTAAGAAAAGTATAAAAGGAACACAAACTGAGCACAACTTGCTCGCATCATTTGCCGGAGAAAGCCAGGCAAGATCCCGCTACACTTTGTTTGCTCAGAAAGCAAAAGAGGAAGGATACGAACAAATTGCCGCAATTTTTCTTGAAACTGCCGATCAGGAACTTAGCCATGCGACTCAATTCTTTAATCTGCTTGAGGGCGGAATGGTTGAAATAAAGGCTGCTTATCCTGCCGGAGTGGTTGGCGACACTCTTACTAACCTTAAAGAAGCCGCTGCGGGAGAGCACGACGAATGGAGCGATTTATATTCCAACTTCGCGCAAACTGCAGCAGATGAAGGATTTCCCCACATCGCCGCCCTATTTAAACTTATTGCCAGCGTGGAAGTTGTTCACGAACAGCGTTATCTGAAATTGGTGGGACGTCTTGAGACCGACACCGAATTCAAATCGGCTGAAGAGGTTGAATGGCAGTGCCGTAATTGCGGTTATGTACACAAGGGCAAGGCAGCGCCTAAGAAATGTCCGGTTTGCGGTAAAGAACACGGATGGTTCGAGCGCGAAAAAAAGAATTACTAATATTTCTGCCATACTGTTATTTTGTTATTTTAACGCCTGAGATTGTTTATCTCGGGCGTTATGCTTATATTTGCAGGCAACAAAATACAGTTATTTGCCATGAAAAATAATGGAGCTTTTAGAGTATTGATATCTATCGTTCTAAGCATTGTCTTGCTGGGCGTGAATGCTTCAGCACAGCCTAAAAAGCAGTTTCGCAGAAATATGCTAAAAACTACTTCCCTGAAATTTTTAAAATCGGAAGAAGCCCAACGCATAGGAAATCAAGTGCTTGCTTATCAGCGTGTCACCGGCGGCTGGCCTAAAAACATCGACATGTCTCGAACGATGACTCAAGAGGAGCTTGACGAAGTCATAGCACAGAAAAACCGCACTGACGACTCGACAACCGACAATGGGGCGACCAATCTGCAACTTTCATTTTTGGCTCGCCTGTATCAAGCTACCGGCGACGTGAAATATCGCGACGCGTTCCACCGAGGAGTGGAATTTCTCCTTTCAGGACAATATGAAAATGGCGGCTGGCCTCAATTCTGGCCTGATCCACAGGGATATCAGGTACATATAACATATAACGACGATGCAATGGTCAACACATTGAAGATGCTACGTGATATTTTCACTCAACAGGCGCCTTACAATGGAAATCTGACCGACGCCCGATTGAGAAAACGCGCTGAAAAAGCGTTTGACAAAGGGATTGAATGTATTCTCATATCGCAGATTGTAACCGACGGCGAGCTTACAGTGTGGTGTCAGCAACACGAACGTGACACCTACAAGCCGGCTCCGGCNNGNGCATACGAACTCCCCTCNTACTGCACTNCTGAAAGCGCGTCGATAGTGGGACTTCTGATGGAGCTTAACAATCCTGACGACCGCATAAAAAAGGCAGTTCATGCGGCAATGAAATGGTTTGACCTTAACAAGCTGTCGGGATTAGCGGTCAAGAGATACCGCACTCCAGGCGGTATTCATGACACGAAACTGGTAAACGATTCGACAGCAGGACCATTGTGGGGACGATATTATGATCTTGAATTTTGCGAGCCTTACGTGTGTGACCGCGACGGAATTCCACGCCGCCATCTTGAGCAGATAGGTCATGAGCGCCGCAACGGGTATGGATGGTACAGCGACCGCCCGGCTGAATTATATCCGCTTTATGAAGAATGGACGGCAAAATATGATCCTGCCGGGAAAGTGGCTATCGATTTGAATGCACCGGGGGCGAATGTTAACGGCAAGATCAATCTCGACCGCAAACCGGTTATTGACCGAAGCGCATTTGACGTGATCGTAAAGCCGGGCGAAAGCATTCAGGCTGCAATCGAAACAGCTCCCGACTCGCCGACAGAGCCGTTCAAGATACTCATTTTGAACGGCATCTATAACCAGAAGGTTATAATCGACAAACCGAACATAGTACTTGTCGGTGAAAATCGCGACAGCGCCATAATAACACTTGCCGAAACAGCCAAAACGAATAAAATCAGGGAGTATAAAGGACAGCCGGTACACAATGGCGTGATTGTGATTCAGGAAGGCGCCGACGACTGCGTGATAAGCGGACTGACTGTTTACAACAACTACGGGACGACAGTTGAAAACACTACAACCCATCAAATGGCGATATATGGACGAGGCACACGGACGATCGTTATAAACAGCAACGTGTGGGCTGACGGAAATGACGCGCTGTCGCTATGGGCACCCGAAAGCGGAGGCATGTATTATCACGCCGACCTCGATGTTCGCTCGCCCGGAGTAGATTTTATATGCCCGAGAGGTTGGTGCTACGCCACACGATGCAATTTCTACGGCGATAGCCGGGCGATGATATGGCATGACGGACGCGGCAATCCNGACAAAAAACTCGTCATNACCAACTCGAATTTCGANGCCAANTCCCCCACCCCGCTCGGTCGCTATCATCACGACTCCCAATTCTATGTGATCAACTGCCACCTCAGCGAGAACGTGAAGGATGAAAACATAGCCTACGCTTACACCGACAAAGTGTTGGATCCGTGTCCCTGGGGACCGCGCATATATTACTACGGATGCTATCGCGACGGCGGCAACCGCGGCTGGCTCGCCAATAACCTGACCGAGGCGCCGGGCGCTCCGGAATTTCACGGCATCACGGCTAAATGGACCTACGGCGGCAAATGGGATCCCGAAGCCAAAATCCGCAACCTCTGGCACGTACTTGGCTACTAACCGGTCCAGAATTTGCTAACTTCAATAAAAAAGGAGACCTCGCAGTCTCCTTTTTCATTATCTATATTCCAAATTTTTGTTTTGTCAATCAACTGAATCTCTCCAATGCCTCACGATAGGAATCAAGCGAACCAATGTCGAAACGACCGGCAGGCATTTGCCAAGCGTGGAGTGTTGTAGCACCGGTTAGATAACGGGCAAGATTACCAAGAGCATCAACACCGCAACCATGAGACAGACAGTCGCGAATCAGAGACAGGTCTGACCGTCTGTATATATAGAATGGCGGGACAGCCCAGTTGGATATCGGCACTAAAGGTTTCTCCTGCATTTCGAGAACTTTCCAATTAGAGTCAACGGCTATAACTCCAGTTCGTTGCAGTTTTTTGAGTTCAGGTTCATGATGACACATTATCACCGACGAACCTTTTGCATGAAAAAAGTCGACGAAACCCTTAAGAGAGAACTCAAGTATGTTATCAGCCGCCAGCACCATTATATCATCGTCAATCTCACAGGTCTTCAAAGCGAGCAGAATGTCCCTAACAGCACCAAGACGAGTTTCATTAGTTTCCGTTCCATCATCGATGATGGTCACCGGCTTAGAATATCGACATCCTTTAGCCCACTCGTCAAAAATGGGAGCAAATCGGTGATTGGTCACGATAACATGCGAATCGATTTCAGGAATCGTGTCAATATCATCAAGCATGCGCTCTAAAATGTTGCGCTCCCCGACCTTAAGGAGCGGCTTGGGATAGTTTTCAGTGAGCGGATATAAACGGGTGGCATATCCGGCAGCGATTATAATATTTTTCATAAGAAGTCTACACCGTTGGAAGGATTACAGAAAAAGATTTCAAACGTATCCTTGTAACAAGGATATTCTTTCAAATATTCTTCGGTCACATAATTGCGGACTGCGTCCTCGCATGCCGGATCAACAAGAGCTATGCATGCGCCTTTGAAGCCGGCACCGGAAAAACGACCGCCATAGATGCCGGGAGTGCGCCTCATGATCTTGTAAAGCGAGATAAGTTCCGGTGAACCGCACTCATAGTTGTTCATAGAGCTCTCACAGCTTTCGAATACGTATTTTCCGAAGCGCTCAATGTCCCCCTCCTCCCAAGCCCTGACACCGTCGATCACCCTGTCACACTCGGAGAAGAAGTGACGAGCTCGTCGGGCGAAGCGCTCAGGCATTCTGTCAGCATACTTTTCAAAACATTCTTCCGAAATATCCCTCAATCGAGTTTCCGCAAGTTCTTTAAGATGCTCTTGTTCATAGGCTTGTACTATCCATGCCGCTGTTTTACACTCCGATACGCGAAGATTGTAGTCAGTGCCAGTCAGTTTGCGCGTAACTCCAGAGAAGAATATTCCGAGACGGAAAGGGAGCGGTTTAGGATCCACTCCTCCGAAAGGAATCAGCCGATGTTCGCCCGTTTCTGTATCCAGAAAGAGAAGTTTGTCGGACTCGCATAGCACGACACAAGCTTGATCAAGGATGCCATTATTTAGCCTTATATATTGACGTT
>WFMA01000183.1 GCA_009177195.1 Bacteroidales bacterium
GTTTTTCGATTTTTATCTAACTTTGTGGCGTGATTAAGTGTATATATTAGTGAAAACATCGAAAATCGATGAGTTGAATATTTACAAATTAAAAAACTTTAGAGTCATGAATAAGATGATTAAGTTTTTCAGAAAAAGCGTTGATTTGTGCATTAACAATGCATGCGAGTATCATTCATTCAGAGTAACCGGAGATTGCACTCCCTACCAAAATTAATCAAGTTTTAAAGCTCTTCCAGTCTTAGGACTATAAAGAGAAAACAACAATTCAGAGTAACATTAATCAAAATTGTTTTAGGTTAAATTAAAATTTTAAGCATTATGAAAAAGATGTTGAAAAAGGTATTTACATGGTATTTCGAAGCAGCTTCAGAAATGTATAAGTAAAGAAATTAACTTTTCCGTCATGGAAAGGAGTTATTAACCAAAAAATCGTGATTGAATCACGATTTTTTTTGTGCCCTCACCTATGGTTTCGTAATTTTGCGCAATGATAACGAAAATAGAAATCGACAGTCTTAGAGTTCGGGCGTTTCATGGGGTTCTGCCCCAAGAAACCCGCGTGGGAAACATCTTCATGGTATCGGTAGGGATTGAGTTTCCATATAAATATATGTCTGACGAGTTGGACGACACGGTGAACTATGCCGAAATCATCGACATGATAAAAGCGGAAATGGCAATTCCGTCAAAGTTGATGGAACATGTCGCCTCTCGGATTCACAACGCCATTATGACCCGGTGGAGCCAAATCTCCGGTGGATATGTCAAAATTGAAAAAATGCATCCTCCGCTGAGCGATGAGATCAATTCAGCCGCTGTCACTTTAAAATGGTGAAAATGATTTGACTATATTTTCATATTTTCTAAAATAGCAGTAACTTTGTAAAGTTAATCAACTTATGTGACTTCCTGATGGAAAAGCAATATAAAAGAACACTTATAACGACCGCATTGCCCTATGCAAATGGTCCGGTCCACATCGGTCATCTTGCCGGGGTCTATGTCCCGGCTGACATCTACGTAAGATATCTTCGTCTTAAAGGAGAAGACGTGTTAATGATTGGTGGTAGCGACGAGCACGGCGTGCCAATCACTATCAAAGCGCGCAAAGAGGGTGTAACTCCCCAGGACATCGTTGACCGATACCATAAAATAATAAAAGATTCGTTCGAAGAGTTCGGTATATCATTTGACGTTTATTCAAGAACGACTTCAGCCACTCACGACGCCACCGCAAGCGAATTTTTCAAACGCCTCTATGACAAGGGCGAGTTCATTGAAAAAACTGCGATGCAGCTTTATGACGAGGAAGCCAATCAGTTCCTTGCCGACCGCTATGTGACCGGGAAGTGCCCCCATTGCGGCAATGAGAATGCTTATGGCGACCAGTGTGAGGTGTGCGGAACGTCACTTAGTCCCGAGGAACTCATAGATCCAAAAAGCGCCATCACCGGCAGCAAGCCAGTCATGCGCGAGACCAAGCACTGGTATCTTCCGCTCGACAAGTGGGAACCGGCGCTAAGAAAATGGATTCTTGAGGATCACAAGGAATGGCGTCCCAACGTCTATGGACAATGCAAGTCATGGCTTGATCTTGGACTTCTGCCAAGAGCTGTGAGCCGCGACCTCGATTGGGGTATACCGGTGCCGGTANAAGGCGCTGAAGGNAAANTTTTATATGTATNGNTTGANGCTCCGNTANGTTATATTTCAAATACCAAAGAGCTTTTGCCTGATTCATGGCAGACTTANTGGAAAGANCCNGAAACANGACNNATCCATTTCATNNGCAAGGATAACATNGTNTTCCATTGCATAGTTTNTCNGGCANTGCTGNTGGCTTACGGCGATAACTTCCAATTGCCCGACAATGTTCCGGCAAATGAATTCCTTAATCTTGAAGGCGACAAAATTTCCACCTCAAGAAACTGGGCTGTGTGGCTCCATGAGTATCTGCGTGACTTCCCCGGAAAGCAGGATGTGCTCAGATATGTGTTGACAGCAAACGCACCCGAGACAAAGGACAACGATTTCACATGGCGTGATTTCCAGACACGCAATAACAGCGAGCTCGTTGCCATTCTTGGCAATTTCGTCAACCGTGCGTTGGTGTTGACCGAGAAATACTTTAACGGAACAGTTCCTGAAGCGGGAACATTCGAACAGATCGATAACGATGCGTTTGCCGAACTCTCGGAAATCAAAGCGTCACTGTCGGACAATCTTGACCATTTCCGCTTCCGCGACGCTCTTAAAGACGCAATGAACATAGCCCGTCTCGGGAACAAGTATCTTCAGGAAACAGAACCGTGGAAAGTGTCGAAAACCGACATGAGCCGCACTGCGACCATTCTGAACGTGGCACTGCAGCTTTGCGGCTCTATCGCAGTGGCATTTGAACCTTTCACACCTTTCGCAAGCAAAAAACTCTGCGCTATACTCGGACTTGAGAATCTGAATTGGGACATGATCGGCAAATCGGATTTAATTCCTGCCGGACGCCAATTGAATACCGTGGAGTTGCTTTTCGAAAAGATTGAAGACCCGGCTATAGAAGCTCAAATAAAGCGACTTGAAGATAGCAAACTTCAGAACAAACTGAACAATTGGAAAGTGACTCCCCAAGCTCCTGCCGTTGATTTTGAAACATTCAAAAAATGTGACATCCGCGTCGGAACAGTGCTTGAGTGCAAAAAAGTTCCTAAAGCCGACAAACTCCTTCAATTCCTCATTGACGACGGCATGAACAAGCGCACAATTGTTTCAGGAATAGCCAAATATTATAATCCGGAAGACCTCGTCGGTAAGCAGATATGTTTTATCGCCAATTTCGAACCGAGAAAATTGCGCGGCATCCTGTCGGAAGGAATGATTCTTTCAGCCGAAAATCCCGACGGAAGCCTCGTTGTGATTGGCCCCACCGGAGAAGTCAGACCCGGAGCACAGGTAATGTAACAAAATTTCAAGTTTATGAAGAGTTCCCGGAAACCTCGAATTCTGATTATTTACACGGGTGGCACTATCGGCATGATTGAAAATCCCGAAACCCACTCGCTTCAGCCATTTGACTTCACGCACCTTATTGATAATGTGCCTAAAGTCAAGATGCTGGATTATGAAATCGACAATATTCAGTTCAATCCGCCACTTGATTCCTCCGATATGCATCCGCGCTATTGGGGAGAAATAGCGAAGGCTATTGACGAGAATTTCAGTAAATTTGACGGTTTTGTGGTGCTCCACGGAACTGACACGATGGCATATACAGCTTCGGCGCTCTCGTTCATGCTTGAAAATTTGCACAAGCCCGTCATCATCACCGGCTCACAACTCCCTATAGGCGAAGTGAGAACCGACGGTGAGGAGAATTTGATAACAGCTCTTCAAATTGCCGCCGCAACAGACATCAACGGCGAACCGATGGTGAGGGAGGTGGCGATCCTGTTTGAGAACTACCTTTGGCGCGGAAACCGCTCGACAAAAATGAGCGCCGACAACTTCAACGCCTTCAAAAGCAACAATTATCCCTCGCTCGCCAAGATAGGGCTCGGAATACATTTCAATGAAGAAGCGCTCATGCGCCCCATCATGAAACGCCCGCTTCAAGTGAGATATGCAATGGACCCCAACGTGATGTTTCTGGACTTAAATCCGGGAATGTCGGAAGAGATATTGCGTTATCAGCTCAATACCCCCGGAATCAAGGGGATTGTCCTTAAAACATACGGCGCCGGTAACGGTCCCACCGATTCATGGTTTACCGATGCTATCCGCGACGCTGTTCAACGAGGTATCGTTATTGTTAATGTGACACAATGCGTCAACGGCGGGGTCCACACCAAAAGATATGTGTCAGGGGACCGACTCGCAGCTACAGGAGTGGTTTCAGGACACGACATGACCTCGGAAGCCGCATTGACGAAGCTGATGTATCTTTTCGGACTTGGACTTGAACCAACAGATGTGCGCAAATACTTCGAATGCTCACTATGCGGAGAGGTCACGCTGTAGAAATGTTGATAACTTTCCCTATTCCCATTCATAATAATGTGGATTAGAGATTTTTATTGTAAAAACAGCTCAAATATCTTCGCTAATTGAAAAAAAAGTCCGATATTTGCACTTGCAAAAACAAAACCTACAATAAAAACAGAAAATCCAGTAGGAGAAATTATATTAGTATCAATTAAAAACTAAACAAAAAATGACTAAAGCCGACATTGTAAACGAAATCTCTAAAACTACCGGCATTGAAAAAACCGCAGTTCTCGAGACCATTGAGAAGTTCATGGAGATTGTAAAGGACTCTCTTGCTCACGACGAGAATGTCTATCTTCGTGGATTTGGCAGCTTCATTGTAAAGACTCGTTCTCAGAAAACTGCCCGCAACATTTCAAAGAACACCACTATCATAATTCCCGAACACAAAATTCCCGCTTTCAAGCCGGCTAAAGTGTTCATGGAAGATGTTAAATAATTCACGTAACCAACGTATTGTGATAGTTTTAAATTAAATTATTAACCTCCTAATTTGCGCAACTATGCCAAGCGGAAAGAAAAGAAAAGGCCACAAGATGGCAACTCACAAGCGTAAAAAACGCCTGAGAAAGAATCGTCACAAGAAGAAATAATCATCTTCTTGTACGAATGTAAATTTTGATATACATGAGAACAAACGAGACAGATATGGTGCCACGAACATCGGTATGGTCAAGTTTGTTCTCTGCGTATATTTGACGAGATAGTTATATTTTAATGAAAAGTGAATTAATCGTAGACGTACAACCCACCGAGGTGTCCATCGCCTTGACGGAAGATTCCCGACTCGTATCCCTCCAGAAAGAGTCGAGGAACATTTCCTACGCAGTTGGCGACATCTATCTGGCAAAAATCAAGAAATTGATGCCGGGATTGAATGCCGCCTTCATGGACGTAGGCTATGACAAGGACGCTTTTCTTCATTATCTCGATCTTGGTTCCCAATTCTCATCCTATTACCAGTTTGTCAAACAAGCGCTTGCTGATCCAAAGAAAGTTCCGTCACTTTCCAAGATGAAACTTCTTCCCGATATCAACAAGCATGGCTCGGTAACCGATGTTCTTGAAAAAGACATGGTTCTGATGGTTCAGATTGCCAAAGAGCCTATATCATCAAAAGGTCCGCGCCTCACTACTGAAATCACCTTCACCGGGCGTTATCTTGTGCTGATCCCATTTTCCGACAAGATTTCAATCTCACAGAAAATCAAAACGACTGAAGAAAAACTACGGTTGAGACAGCTCGTAGACAGTATTCGTCCCAAAAATTTCGGAATCATAGTCAGGACATCAGCTGAAGGTAAAAGAGTTGCAGAACTCAATCATGAGCTAAAAACACTGCTGAAATGCTGGGAAGACACCGTGGCAAAAGCTCAGACGGCAACCGTCCCCTCTCTCATTTTTGAAGAAGAGAGCCGCATTGTGAGCATGTTACGCGACGTCTTCAGTCCATCATACGAGAGCATATATGTCAACGATGCGGAAACATTCAATCAGATTTCAAAATATGTTTCCCTTATAGCTCCCGAGAGCACCGACATAGTAAAACTCTACACTAAGGACGAGCCGATTTTTGATCATTTCAGCATCACTAAACAGATCAAATCTTCTTTTGGCAAAACAGTGTCATTCCGCTCAGGAGCCTATATAATAATAGAGCACACTGAAGCATTGCATGTGATTGACGTAAACTCAGGCAACCGTTCTAAAGCCGCTTCCGATCAGGAAAGCAACGCGCTTGAGGTGAACCTGCGCGCCGCTGATGAAATAGCCCGTCAATTGAGACTCCGAGACATGGGAGGCATCATAGTCATCGACTTTATTGACATGAACAAAGCTGAACACCGGCAAACTCTCTATGACCACATGAAGGAAGTTATGGCTAATGACCGCGCTCGGCACAATATTCTGCCGTTAAGCAAATTCGGGCTTATGCAGATAACTCGTCAGCGCGTGAGACCGGCTCTTGATATCATAACTTCTGAAAAGTGCCCCTCTTGCTACGGAAAAGGCGAGGTTCAACCTTCTCTTCTTTTTACCGACAAACTGAAAGAAAAACTGGAATATCTGATCAATGACTTGAAGGTGACAGGCTTTATTATGTATGTTCATCCATTTGTCGACGCATACTTGAAAAAAGGCTTATTGTCATTATATAGAAAGTGGAAGATGGAACTTGGCGGCAAATTTAAAATTGTTCCCGACCAATCACTTGCCTATCTACAGTATCGCGTCATTGACGGAAATAAAAATGAAATTGATCTTGCTGAGGAAAAAGACCTCAGTTCATCATCAACAAAAAACAAATCTAAAAGCAAGATTCGAGACAATGAAGATCAGGATTCCTGATCCCGAAACTCCCAATAAAACGAGAGGCTGCGCTTTTACGCAGCCTCTCGTTTTATTACACCAAGCCAAATTATTGGGGCAGTAAACATTTCCGGTTGGCAAGCCTGAAACGCTCACTCTATAGACCCTCCACCTCGAGCACAGCGAGGTGTGCCGGGACCACCGCCACCAGATGTCCCTACTCCTTCTTCCCGCCCGCAAAAAAAAATTCACGGGGGTGGGACAATTTGTGGGTAAATCCCCTCCATCCAGGCATTACCTTTGCAAAAAATCAATCTAATACTAACCCAAATGCGCAACACCGTCCACATCCCACGCCACCGACGCGAGGTCCTCATGACCTCCGCGTCCTACACCGCGTCATTCCGAATGTGGCGCGGCTTGCCCTTAACACACCGTCAGTCATGTCTAATCGAAATCCTCGAGCGGCTGCGCCACTCCGCCGACCGCTCACCCCGAGTGTTCATCAACGACCCCGAAGACCGCTACG
>WFMA01000204.1 GCA_009177195.1 Bacteroidales bacterium
AAGAATGCGCAAAGCAATAATATCTTTTTTATTGACATCACAATCACTTAGGCAGATGATTCAAAATTTCCTGAGATCTAACTCGCTTATACCCCCGTGGCATGGAAAACGCCGGAGATATGCCGGTGTTCCATTTCGCGCTCTCCCATCGCCAGTTGATAGCCGCTGCCACGGGACGAGCCAGCGACACNGCCACCTCCACATCAGCAGCNAAATTTTTCTCTCCTGAAGAATAACCCGAATAATCACACACCAGTTCAATATTCTTAGCATCATTACCGCCCGCGAAACGGCTAACACGGTTATTGCGGTCTACGAAAAATCCATATTGGAATACGGAGGGCTGATTCCGAGGCACAACAATAAGCCCCGAATTGTCCTTCTCGATTGAAAAATCCTTCGCATCCGACTCATTCAACGCCATCTTGCCGAGCAGAAACATGCCCCCCGTCAACAAATCCTGCACATTCGCGACATTCATAGGAATTTGAGCCGTAAGGTCGCCCAGACTTTCAGCTATTGAAATCTTTGACATCTTGACGTAGCCAAACACTGAGTCTTGATTGAGATAAAGCCTCCCCACCTCAAAACCAAGCATCCTGAGGCTGATGTCGATGACCTTCCCTCTCACCATCTTGGCTCTGCCCGATATATTGAAATTTACCGGCGAAGTGATATCGATGCTGACAGGGACCTCAACATCGCTCCATGCCGGATAGCTGTTCACGGCGCCAGCAAAAGATGCTTGCGAATCGGTATTCACAGCAGGGGGGAATCCGCTCTCAGTCTTTTTCGCGGCATGACATCCCGTCAAAAATATTGCAACGGTTATTGCAACCAGAATATGTGATAATTTCATTGGTCAAGTAGTGGAATATTATTCGTAGAAATAAGTTTTATGCTTCACCTTTCGCTTTAACAAGTCGCTGTCGGGAGCATATTCCAACGCCATCTCCCAATACTCAAGAGCCTTCTTAGGATCGCCGTTCATGAAATATATATCACCGGCATGATGGNAAAGCTCCTCGCTCAACTCCTCGCTGTTGGCAAGCGCTTTTTCAATATAGGCTTGAGCTTCGACATAATTCTTTTTCTTGAACATAACCCAGGCATAGGTGTCAAGCGAAGTCGCGTCATCAGGTTTCTCCCTTATAACGCGTCCGCTCATTGTCTCGGCACGGTCAAGGTCACGTCCTTCGACGGCAAGATAATATGCGCAATTATTCAATGCCAGAAGGTTGTCAGGATCAATCTCTATCGCTTTATCATAATAGGCAAAAGCCGAATCAACCTCATTTTTCGAGTAATAGAGGTCGCCGATAGCAGTCGTGATCTGCGACCGCTCCTCAAAATCAGCCGGGTCGAGTTTCGACAATGCGGTGTCAAACGCCGACATTGCCTTTCCATACTCCTTCAACTGCACGTAATCAGCTCCGAGAATATGATAGAACGTGGAGTTATCAGGGAAATAATGCAACGCCTTCTCTGCCGTTTCAGCCGATTTCCCGTAATCCGAATCCTGAAGATAGAGAGTCATCAAAGTTCCCCACCGCTCCTCTTGACTTGGGTCAATATCAATGGCATAACCCAGTTGCTCAGCCGCTTGCTTGTAGTCCTGAATTGCCATCAGATAAGAGCAATACAGCTCATGGATGTCTACCTCATGGGGATGCTGGTCGATCAACGTGGCGAAAAGTTCCTGAATGCGCGGCTGTTGCGACGGATTCTCATACAAAGCGCGTATATAGCTCGTCATCAACTCGAGCTTGGAATTAAGATCAAGGCTCTCTCGGGTCAGCGCCCTGAAAACTTCACGGTCATAACCGATACTGTCCCCTATTGTCTTATAAAAATTAGCGCGGGCATAGCAAGCAAGCCCCGAAGTGGAATCAATCTCACATGCGCGGTTATAGTAATAAAGAGCCGAATCATTGGACGAGAACATAGAATAAATATCGCCCGCAAACACATTATTCNCAACGCTGCGTGGAGAAGCTTTCAACNACGACGCAACCTCATCAAAAATTGCAGCTGTATCATGCGAAGCTATAAACNNGCGTANCTTTCGCGATGAAATCGGAATATTTTTCCCCTGCGATTTCTCGATTCTGNCGTAAACGCCAATCGACTTAGCTACCTTTGCCGAATCTCGCGAAGCGGCAAGCGCCTCGGCAAGTTTCAAGGTGACTTCAGTCTTCGAAGGATAAGCCGAGTCAAGCGTCTCCCACACTCGCAAAGCCTCCTCCTTCTGCCCTATGCGGTCATTTATCGACCCATACACGAAGTTGTTATAAAATTCAGTGGGATTCTCGTTGAAATGCGCTTTCATTAGATTATATCCCTCATTGAACGCGATCGAATCTTCATTGGAAATCATGAATCCATAATATCCGCGATAAAAAGCAAGTTCGGAATTAGAGGGATCAAGCTCATAGGCGCGACTTATCAAGTCGAAATAAGCGTCATCCGAATCACGCTCATGATGACGCAGCGCCTCCATAAAAATATAGTCCGACTTCAGCTTGTCTGCGTTATTCTTGTCTTTATTCTTATTGGACGCGCCGAAGAGAGATCCGGCAACCGCCAGTGACAAAATGAAAATCCAAATATTTCGCAATCCGGAACTCATACCCATCCAACATTAATTTATTCCGGTATGACCAAACGCACCGTCGCCGCGCACTGTCTCGTCAAGACGTTCCACCGGCTCCCATTCAACTCGGGTGTATTCCTTTATCACCATTTGGCAGATGCGCTCTCCGTTCTTTATCACAAAAGGCTCGTTGGACAAATTGATTACAATCACTCCTATTTCTCCGCGATAATCGGCATCGACGGTTCCCGGAGTATTTACCAACGAGATTCCATGTTTAAGAGCGAGTCCCGAGCGTGGACGTATCTGGCACTCATATCCATGAGGCAACTGCATATATAATCCCGTGGGGATCAATGCCCTTTCCAATGGCAACAAAGTAACCGGCTCCTTAAGAAAAGCTCTTACATCCATCCCTGCCGACGAGAAAGTTTCATAAGTCGGAAGCTCATTGCCCGACTTATTTATTATCTTTACCTTGATTCTATTCATTGTCTTTTGTTTCAATCAAAATTTCATAATGCGAAAATAAGAAAAATTTGCTGTTAAACGGCATTTTAATCCTCTTTTTAATAAACGAAAGTAACCCTAAATTAGTTTATAACCTTCATTTGTCAGCAACATTTCACTAAAAACATCGTCGGTCACTCATGCAAGAATGCAATGAAGTGACCGACCGATATATCTTTACTTGCAACTGAATCAGGCTTGCATGTCCTGATACAGATAGCGCTTTATTGAACGCTTTGGAGTCTTTTCAAATTCCTGATAATGTATAACGGGCTTCGTGATTTGCGAGTAAGCCGGCAATTCTTTGTTTAACTCGTTAATATTATCCTCCATTATCTTCTCAATATTGGAAATAACACCATCTTTTGTGGCGATTTCAATATCGGGATAAATAAGAGCCACCAGTCTGCCCCCCTTCTCTACAACAATCGATTCGCTTACATAAGGAAGATTATTAAGCTTCTGTTCGATTTCTTCAGGGTAAATGTTCTGTCCTGAAGGACCGAGAATCATGTTCTTATTACGTCCGCGGATGAAAATGAAGCCCTCTGAATCCATGGTACACAAGTCGCCGGTACACATCCAGCCATCTTTGAACACGCTTTCAGTTGCCTCGGGATTCTTCAAGTAGCCTTTCATTACGTTCATTCCTCTCACCTGCAATTCTCCGGGAATGTTTTCAGGATCNGGAGAGTCAATTCTACATTCCATNCGGTCAACACATTTGCCACACGAACGAAGCCTATGCTCAGATGCCGGCGAATAGGAGATAAGCGGACCACATTCCGTCATGCCATATCCTGTAGTGATCGGGAAACCTATCCTCATCAGGAACTCTTCAACCTCCTGATTCAATCCCGCTCCCCCAACAATAATCTCCTGGACATTTCCACCAAAGGCTTCAATAAGACCGTGATTCACTTTCGACAGGATTCGGTCATCAATGATGGGCAGACGTAGCAACACTTTCATCGCCGGAGTTTCGAGTTTCGGGAATATCTTGGTCTTGACTATCTTTTCAATAATCAACGGCACAGTGATGATCAGCTTCGGTTTGACTGTCGCAAATGCCTCCAGAATGACACGCGGCGACGGCACTCTCGTGAGGAAATATAAATGACACCCCCTCACAAGAGGGAAAATCATTTCCATCGACAATCCATACATGTGGGCAAGCGGGAGCATGCACACCAGCGAATCACCCGGTTGAAGGAAATTAATACGGTCTAAACAGAAGGCAACATTGCTCCATATCGAGCTATAACGCAGCATCACCCCTTTTGAAAAGCCTGTAGACCCTGAAGTGTAGTTAATAAGCATCACATCTTCAGGATCGGGATGATGATACACCACGTCATCGGGAGTGAAACGCTCGGGATATTTCTTGCCAAACAATTCATTAAGATGCTCACGGGCATTTGTGAGTTCAGGGTCGCGCGACATCAAAAGAGAAAAATCGCCAAGTTTAATAGCTCCCTTAAGCCCGGGCATATATTCCGGATCCAGATTTTCCCATATCGCATCCTCTATGAACAGCAGCNTCGCCTCNNTATGANCCNNGANGTGNTGGANATTNTCANCCTTGANTTCATGCAACACGGGAACGGTAACCGCACCATAAGTGACCGAAGCGACAAACGCCACCACCCACTGCGAAGAGTTCTTTCCGCATATCGCAATTTTATCCCCCTTTTGAACCTTTGCGTTTTCAAATAGGATGTGGAGTTTCTCCACCTTGCGGGCTATATCACGATATTGGAACGACACGCCGTTGAAATCGGTCAGCGCCTGTTGCTCCCAGTTATTCCTGACCGACTCTTCAATATAATTGATAATTGTTTGTGACATATCGATTTTATGATTGTTGGTATCCTACATAATTCCACGCTCTCTGAGACGCTGCTGCCATGCCCAAGCCGACTTCATCGTGTCCTCAATAGGGGTCTCCGCCTTCCATCCAAGCACATTGTTGGCATAAGAGGGATCTGCCCACACCTGCTCGATATCACCGGCACGACGCGGCGCGATGCGATAAGGCACCTTAACTCCTGTCGCCTTCTCAAAAGCATTAATCAGCTCCATCACCGACAATCCGTTGCCGGTCCCGAGATTAAATATCTCAATCTTTTTCTCCGATTTATCCTCAAGCATGCGATCGATCGCGATAACATGGGCGCGGGCAAGATCCACCACATCNATAAAGTCGCGGATGCAATAACCGTCACGAGNGTTGTAATCGTCGCCAAANACACTCAACTCCTTGCGGATTCCNANTGCCGTCTGCGTAAGGTAAGGAATGAGANTCTGAGGNACTCCGTTAGGAAGCTCTCNTATTTCAGCCGATGGATGAGCGCCGACCGGATTAAAGTATCTCAATATGATGCTCTTGAAAGGAGCGCCTGAATTTATAACGTCAGTTATTATCTCTTCCGAAATCTGCTTGGTGTTTCCGTAGGGCGAAGTCGCTTTCTTAATTGGCGACTGCTCAGTGACCGGATTCACATCGGGCTCGCCATAGACTGTGCATGAAGATGAAAAAACGAGTCCCTTTACTCCGTAGTCAGCCATCAAATCAAGCAGATTCATGAGAGTGTTNAGATTATTGCGNTAATANAGAACCGGTTTATGCATGGATTCGCCCACCGCCTTGCTTGCCGCAAAATTTATTATTCCCTTGATTCCCTGATAAGAGTCAAAGAGCTTTTTCATGGCATTCATATCAGTACAGTCGGCTTCAACAAATGCCGGACGCAAACCGGTTATTCTTTCAATTCCGTCAAGCACATCCCTGTTGCTATTCGACAGATTGTCGACAATGACCACATCATAACCCGCATTTTGCAGTTCCACCACAGTGTGGGAACCTATATACCCTGTTCCTCCTGTAACAAGAATCAACGATTTCTCCATTTTTCTATTAGAATATTGTGATTTACAAATTTAACAATTATTCCGCAAATAATAAAAATATTGAAAAAATAAAAAGGAGACGTCTCTCGGCGGCTCCTTTCGTCACATAAAATAAAGGCTTAATTACAAATCTTATTGTACAGAGGTTTCTTTATCTATTTTTTCCAACCATGCGCAAGCATGTATTGCGCTATCTGAACTGCATTAAGAGCGGCGCCCTTCTTGATCTGGTCGCCGACAATCCAGAATGACAATCCGTTGTCGCATGTGAGATCTTTACGCAAACGGCCCACATACACAGGATCCTGATTGGCAATATCAAGCGGCATGGGATATTTCTTGTTCGCCGGATCGTCCAGNACCACAACCCCTTCGGCTTTTCCAAATGCCTCACGAGCCTGTTCCAACGAAATAGGCTGCTCGGTCTCAATCCAGATAGCTTCGGAATGGGCTCTCATCACCGGAACACGAACACACGTGGCGCTGACATCAAGTTTCGGAGCATGCATAATCTTCTTTGTTTCATTATACATTTTCATCTCCTCCTTGGTATATCCATTTTCAGTAAACACGTCGATCTGAGGAATAACATTATAGGCGAGCTGATAGGCGAATTTTTCAACTGTAGGCTCTTCGCCGCGCACAATCTGCGCATACTGCTCTACAAGCTCGTCCATCGCAGCGGCGCCGGCGCCGCTCGCAGCCTGATAAGTCGACACATGTACTCTCTTTATGGGTGAAATATCATTAAGCGGCTTCAAGGCGACCACCATCTGAATAGTAGTGCAGTTAGGATTGGCTATGATATTTCTCGGAGTGTTGAAAGCATCATCTCCATTGACTTCGGGAACGACCAGGGGCACGTCCTCGTCCATGCGGAAAGCGCTTGAATTGTCAATCATGATCGCGCCATGTTTNGTGATNGTNTGGGCGAATTCACGCGAGGTCCCNGCTCCTGCCGAAGTGAAGGCTATGTCCACNCCNTCAAAATCGTCATTGTGTTGCAATTCCTTAACCGTTATCTCTTTGCCGCGGAAATTATATTTCCTCCCGGCGCTTCTTGAAGATCCAAACAACAGCAATTCATCAATAGGGAAATTCTGCTCGTCAAGAACACGAAGAAATTCCTGACCTACCGCACCACTCGCACCAACAATAGCTACTTTCATAAAATTAAATCTGTTACATGAAATGGATTATGACGACAAAGTTATTGCATTTTAATCATTTCTGCAACATTNTGTCATCTTTTTTGACTATAANCGTCCCTAATNTAAAGATTTTCANNTCTNAACNNAANTCNNNGGAANATCAATGAACNTGGGTTCCTGCAGCAAGATTACCAAGCGAATCGGCTCGGGTTATGATAACCTCCTTCACCCCCGCTTCAACGGCTTGAAGGGCATTCTCAATTTTGGGGATCATGCCACCGTTCACAACACCGGTATTCACCAATTCCGAGAAAGTCGCACGGTCAATCGACGGTATCACCGAGTTGTCATCGGCTTCATTCCTTAGCACACCGGGCTTTTCAAAGCAATATACCAGCGTCACGTCCATCAGTGTTGCCATGCCGCGGGCAGTCTCCCCCGCCATCGTGTCGGCATTGGTGTTAAGCAGATGCCCCTCTTTGTCATGAGTGAGCGGAGCTATCACCGGGACCGCCCCTATTTTCAGCAAGCCTTCAAGCATTTTAGAATTGACTTCATCAACATCTCCGACCCATCCGTAGTCAATATCCTTCACCGGGCGCTTGTGGCTGCGGATTATATTGAGGTCAGCGCCGGTCAGCCCTATCGCGTCAAGCCCCATCGACTGGAGCCGGGCAACAACCGTTTTATTGACAAGTCCGCCATATACCATAGTGACAATCCTGAGCATGGCGTCATCGGTTATACGGCGTCCGTCGACCATGCGTGTCTCAACCCCCATCTCGGAAGCAAGACGCGTAGCGGAGCGTCCCCCTCCATGAACCAGGAGTTTAAAACCGTCAATTGCCACAAAATCACGTAAAAGATTGTCGAGTGATTCAGGCTCCTCGACAATCTTTCCTCCTACCTTGATTATAGTGAGTTTATCTTTCATCTTCATTCATTTTCTCCTGCGAATTCCATCAGATAAGCCTTGATGAAACCGTCGAGATCACCGTCCATCACTCCGTTGACATCGCTTGTCTGCCAATTGGTGCGATGGTCCTTCACGCGCCTGTCATCAAAGACATAACTTCTAATCTGGGAACCCCATTCAATTTTCATCTTGCCATCCTCAATCTTGCGCTGCTCGGCAAGACGATGCTGCAATTCCTTGTCATAAAGAATGGATCGCAGCTGGCGCATGGCGTTCTCCTTATTCTTAGGCTGGTCACGGGTCTCAGTGTTTTCAATCAATATCTCCTCCTTTTCCCCGGTGTAGGGATCGGTGAACTGATATCTCAAGCGCACTCCTGATTCAACCTTATTGACATTCTGACCTCCGGCACCGCCGCTTCGGAACGTATCCCATGAAAGCAGCGCGGGTTCTACCTTGACTTCAATTGTGTCATCGACAAGCGGGGTCACGAAAACCGAGGCGAAGGATGTCATTCGTTTTCCCTGCGCATTATATGGCGACACCCTCACAAGGCGATGCACTCCGTTTTCGCTTTTCAGATATCCGTAGGCGAAAGCGCCGTCAACATCGATGGTGACCGACTTGATGCCGGCTTCATCACCCTCAAGGATATTGGCGATCGCTGTTTTATAGCCCTTCGACTCACACCATCGCAAATACATGCGCATGAGCATCGATGCCCAGTCCTGGCTCTCGGTNCCTCCGGCTCCTGAATTTATTTTTATCACGGCTCCAAGNGAATCCTCCTCGCGGCGAAGCATGTTGCGTAGCTCCATCGCCTCAAGNTTGGCTANAACGTCGGCATACATCTGNTCAATCTCAGTCTCCTCCACAAGCCCCTCTTTCAAGAAATCCCATGCAAGATTCAATTCGTTGACAGCTTTGTCGATTTCATCATACCCGTCAATCCACTGGTGCAGTTCTTTCACTTTTTTCATCTGCGCTTGAGCCTCCTTCTGATGTTCCCAGAAATCAGGCACATGAGTGCGCAGCTCCTCTTCTTCTACTTCGACACGCTTACTGTCGATGTCAAAGATACCTCCCCAGCGCATCCTTGCGCTCTATCGTCTCTTTTAGTTGCTCGAAAGTGATCATTACTTCCTCGATTTTAGTGGTTAAACATTATATTTTTCAATTGGCATACATTGCCTCTATTTCCTGAGCGTAACGGCTGTTGATGACAGGACGGCGAATTTTCAATGTGTTGGTCAACTCGCCGGTCTCCATTGAGAATTCCTTGGGGAGCAACACGAATTTTTTCACCTTTTCATAATTGGCGAAACCTTTTTGCAGCTTGTCGATGCGCTCCTGAATCATCTTGCGGATTTCGGTATTATTGACAAGCTCAACAATCGATTTATACTGGATATGCTTCTGATGAGCATACTCCTTCAAAGCCTCAAAAGCCGGGATTATTATCGCCGTCACATACTTGCGCTGGTCGCCGATGACAGCCACCTGCTCTATGTATTTATCCTCCCCAAGACGGCTCTCGATAGCTTGCGGAGCTATATACTTGCCGTTAGATGTCTTAAACAGATCTTTAATGCGCTCGGTGATAATCAATGCGCCGGTATCGTCCATTTTTCCTGCATCNCCCGTGCGGAACCAGCCGTCTTCAGTGAAAGCGGCGGCTGTTTCCTCAGGCTTATTGAAGTAGCCAGCCATAACAGTAGGAGCTTTAACAAGAATCTCATCATTCTCGCCGATTTTCACCTCAATGCGAGGCAAAACAGTCCCGATGGTCCCTATTCGATAGCCGATTTCAGGAAAACAGCTCACTGTCGCAGTGGTTTCCGACAATCCGTAGCCTATGACGATATTGATACCACACGACTGAAGAAACTCCACAATCGTGTCCGACAGCGGCGCGCCCGCCGTAGGGAAAATATTTCCGTCCTCTATGCCAATGACTTTTTTCATCGGCATAAACACATTTTTCTCATAAAACGCATATTCCTTGGCAAGCAGGAACGGAACCTTCCGTCCAAGACGCCGGTATTCCAAGTGATAACGCTGTCCCACTTTCAATGCGCGTTTTACCAGCAGCTTCTGAACCGGATTCATGCGTTTAATCTTAGCATGAACGGCTGCATACACTTTTTCCCAGAATCGCGGCACTGAGCACATGCATGTCGGATGCACTTCTCTGATAGAATTCTGAATGTCATGCGGATCAAGGTTNACATANACCTTCATNCCCATAAGCANGCAGAAGTAGGTCCACGCTTTTTCAAATATGTGGCTGAGCGGAAGAAAGCATATCGATGTGTCCTTTTCACTCAACATGGTGAGACGCTCAAGATGAATCTCCATCGCCGCATCGAAACATGAATGCAGCAAAATAGCGCCTTTGGGTTCGCCGGTAGTTCCCGATGTATAGAGCAGCGTAGCGATATCGGCTGGTTTAGCCTCGGAGCGACGCTTCTCAACCTCCTCCCGGCACGAATCGGTCGCCGATGCCCCAAGTTTTAGAAAATCGTCAAATAACAGCACATCTTCATCGCCGGCGATATCTACCGATGAATCATAAACGACTATGCGTTCAAGCGACTTGCATGACTTCTTCACCTCTTTGGCTATCGCATACTGCGAGGCGTCGCCAACGAACAGAATCTTTATCGAAGCATCGTTCACAATGTAACACGCCTGCTCTTCACTGCTCGTAGAATAAATCGAAACCGGAACAGCCCTGTTATAAAAAGCGGCGAAATCTGTCACAAAAATATCAGGACGGTTAGCGGAAAACACGCCGACACAGTCCTTAGGACCAACTCCGAGAATCTCAAACGCGCATGCCGCACTGTTCACATGCTCTTTTAACTCGTTCCAAGATGTGTCGCGCCACGGACCCTGAAAAGAGTTTTTAAAACTGTAAGCGGCTCTGTCGCCATATTTCAATGCTTGTTTTTCAACAAGATTTGTCAGAATATTCGGCATGATTTATTTATTTGCTACAAAGTTAGCCCCAATTAACCGAGTTAAAACATTTTTTCACAATAAAACTGACCGCGTTTTAACACTCGTTCACTACGTTTTGGTTTATAGCCGCAAAAATTAACTATTTTTATCGTTACAACCCTATTCTGCAAATAAAAACATCTCCGGAATAATCCTTCCGGAGATGCAGTAAAAAAATATAATTCCTTCAATTTATTCCATGAGCTTGCGGTAACGCTTCCGAGGCAATTCCTTTCCTCCGTTGCGAGCTTTCTTGTATTCCTCATAGTCGGAATAAGAGCCCTCGTAGAACACCACGTTGCCGTCTCCCTCAAATGAAAGGATGTGAGTGCAGATTCTGTCGAGGAACCAACGGTCGTGGCTCACGACAACAGCGCAACCCGCAAACTCCTCAAGACCCTCCTCCAAAGCGCGAAGAGTGTTCACGTCTATATCATTGGTCGGCTCGTCGAGCAACAGCACGTTGCCCTCCTCCTTAAGAGCCATCGCAAGATGCAATCGGTTTCGCTCACCTCCTGAAAGCACGCCGATTTTCTTCTCCTGATCGGCGCCGGTGAAATTGAATTTCGACAGATAAGCGCGCGCATTCATGTCGCGGCCTCCCATACGGAATGTTTCAACTCCTTGCGATATCACCTCATAAACGGTTTTCTCGGGGAGCAAATCATGGTGACGCTGGTCCACATAAGCGATTTTCACAGTCTCGCCAACGTCAAATGAACCATTGTCGGGCGTCTCCTGCCCCATAATAAGGCGGAACAATGTTGTTTTTCCCGCTCCGTTAGGACCAATCACACCCACAATGCCATTCGGCGGCAATGAAAAATTGAGGTCCTTGAAAAGCTGCTTCTTGCCAAAAGCCTTAGCCAATGATGCCGCTTCAATAACTTTATTACCCAGTCGAGGACCGTTGGGGATAAAGATTTCCAATTTTTCTTCGCGTGTNTTTTGATCCTCGTTAAGCAGTCGGTCNTAAGANTTCAAGCGAGCCTTTCCCTTTGCCTGACGAGCTTTTGGAGCCATCCTCACCCATTCAAGCTCGCGCTCCAGAGTCTTGCGGCGCTTGCTTGCCTGCTTTTCTTCCTGAGCCATTCTCTTGGTTTTCTGCTCAAGCCATGAAGAATAATTGCCTTTCCAGGGAATTCCTTCTCCTCGGTCAAGCTCAAGAATCCAACCGGCAACATGGTCAAGGAAATAACGGTCGTGGGTGATGGCGATCACCGTGCCGGGATATTGCTGCAGATGCTGCTCAAGCCAGTCGATGGATTCTGCATCGAGGTGGTTGGTAGGCTCGTCGAGGAGCAACACATCGGGTTGCTGAAGCAGCAGTCGGCACAAAGCCACACGTCGACGCTCGCCTCCCGACAGAGTCGACACAAGCTGATCGTCGGGCGGACACTGAAGCGCGTCCATCGCGCGCTCAAGTTTGCTGTCGATATTCCAAGCGTCGGCGGCGTCAAGTTTATCCTGCAATTCAGCCTGCCGTTGAATAAGGGCATCCATCTTGTCAGGATCTTCGAGAACGTCGGGATCGCCAAACGCTTCATTCACCTTGTCAAATTCGGCAAGAAGATCCATAATCGGCTGAACACCTTCCCTTACAATTTCAATCACAGTTTTGTCAGGATCAAGTTGCGGTTCCTGCTCAAGATATCCCACCGAGTAGCCCGGAGAAAAAACCACTTCGCCCTGATACTGCTTGTCAATTCCCGCTATAATCTTCAGCAACGAAGACTTTCCGGAACCGTTAAGACCTATGATGCCGATTTTAGCTCCATAGAAAAATGATAGATAGATATTTTTCAATACCTGTTTCTGAGGCGGGTAAATCTTACTGACACCCACCATTGAAAATATAATTTTCTTATCGTCTGCCATAAATATTATTTTTTAGGAGCGTACTTAACCGGATACGCCACACGTTTTTTACCCGAAACAATATTATTCAGTTTGCCCCTTATCAGTTGCTTTCTGATAGGAGAAATATGATCGATGTAGAGCATCCCTTCAAGATGGTCGCATTCATGCTGAACAATGCGTGCAAGAAATCCCGAAATCTCCTCGGTGTGCTCATTGAAATTCTCGTCAAGCCATGAAAGGCGGATGTGCTCCACTCTCGGCACTGACTCGCTCAGATCTGGCAAACTAAGACACCCCTCGTCACGGCTCACTTTCTCGCCATCCAATATTTCAATCTCAGGATTAATCAAAGTATATTTCTTGCCCGCGCATTCCGGAAAAGCGTCAGCCACAGGCGAAGCATCGATNACCACAATGCGATCATTGCGTCCCACCTGAGGAGCAGCGAGTCCAACACCCTCCGAATAATACATGGTTTCCCACATATCATCTATAAATTTCTTAAGCTCCGGATAATCCGGNTCAACATCATTTGACTCCCGGCGAAGAACCGGATGCCCGTAAAGATATATCGGTAGTTTCATAATTTATATGATTTGCTTTGTATATAATCATTCAAGATTATGGTTGCAGCCATTTCATCGACAACAGCCTTGTCACGGCGCCGCGATTTGCGCATTCCACCGTCAATCATCGCCCGGTGAGCAATCGAAGATGTAAATCTCTCATCCCAAAATACGATTTCAATACTCTCGGGAATCTCCTTGCGAAGCCGCTGAATGCCGGGAGTGATGTAACGCATCGACTCTGAAGGCTGGAAATCAAGCGTAGACGGTTTCCCCACAACAATAATATCCACCGGCTCCTTGGCTATATAATTACGCACAAAATCTATAAGCTGCGACGTAGGCACAGTCGTAAGCCCGGTAGCGACAATGCGGCAAACATCCGTCACGGCAATACCGCAACGCTTACGCCCATAATCTATTGACATTAACCGTCCCATAATGCAAAATTACTAAAAATCATCGAAATTATAAATAGTCCCGACAACATTGCAAATATAATATGGGGGCAACCGGGGCACATGCGGCATAACCTCAAAAAGTAGTGACATCGCGCGCGATGTCCACAAACGGCTATGGACCGCAATCAGAACGTGAGCGATAACTGCAGCTGCGGAGTGTCGCCGTAGGCGGCGGTTGAGCCCGCAGGGCGATACCGACCGGGCACCGAATAAAGGAATTCCACCGCCCATCAACCGCAAGACTGAAAGGCTTGTGGGTTGGTTTCAATGGTGACATCGCGCGCGATGTCCGTACTTTTTTTGGACGGGCGGAGTCCCGCCGGGGGATGGGATGGAGGAGCTGGAAATAAAAAAGGCTGCGGGCGTCATGCTCGCAGCCTGAAGGGGGCGGTTACCTACTCTCCCACTTTCGCAGTACCATCGGCGTGGCGGGGTTTAACTTCTCTGTTCGGAATGGGAAGAGGTGGAACCCCCGCGCTATCACCACCTTAATCTTTTTCGTCACCCGCTGCTCTTCGATGAGCCCGCAGGGCGTGTAAGGTCGGAAAGAACCGGCTCTGACTTGAGAGCCGACAATCGGAAGCGGAAAAGAACCTGAATGATCTCAAAGCCTTGCGTCCTTTTATTTCTTCGGGCGGACTTGCCCGCAGGAAAGGGTTCGGGAGATTAGTAGCGCTCGGCTGAGGCCATCGCTGACCTTGGACCTGCGCCCTATCCACGTCGTCGTCTGCAACGTCCCTAATGTGGAGATCTTATCTTGGGGAGGGCTTCGTGCTTAGATGCTTTCAGCACTTATCCTGACCAGACGCGG
>WFMA01000218.1 GCA_009177195.1 Bacteroidales bacterium
ATTTCCACCGGCGAATTTCTCACAGCCGAAGGTCCTGCCGACTATATCGAGAAGCTGCTCAATAACTTTTCGCCCAAAGAGGTGCTTGTTGAGCGAGGCAACAGGAAGTTGCTGGAGTCGACATTTTCAAGCCGCTTGCTGTCGTTCGAACTCGACGACTGGATTTTCACCGAGGATGCCGCCCACGAGCGCCTGTTGCGGCAATTCGAGACGAGAAACTTGAAGGGTTTCGGAATCCACAGCCTTCACGCGGCTATCGTAGCCGCCGGCGCCGTGCTTCATTATCTCGACATAACCAAGCACACTCAGATAAGCCACATAAACCGCATAAACCGCATCGAAGAGGAACGCTTCGTGAGGCTCGACAAGTTCACCGTGCGCAATCTTGAACTTATCGACAGCATGAATGAGGACGGCAAGAGCCTTCTCAGCGTGATCGACCGCACCGTAAGCCCCATGGGAGCGAGGCTTCTGCGCCGATGGATACTTTTCCCACTCAAAGATGTCAACGCCATCAACAAGCGCCTCGACGTGGTGGAATATTTCTTCCGCAATCCCGAGCAGCGCGAGACTCTCATTGAGAATCTTGAACAGATAGGCGACATGGAGCGTGTCATTTCCAAAGTTGCCGTGGGGCGTGTCACCCCGCGCGAACTTATACAGCTGCGCAACGCCCTCACTGCTATAGAGCCGATAAAGCAGCTCGCTTGCGACGCCGATCTTGAAGCCCTCAAGACAATCGGCGAGCAGCTCAACCCCTGCCTGAAATTGCGCGACCGCATAGACCGTGAAATCGTCGAGGATGCCCCGGCGGCGCTCAACAAGGGGCGCGTGATCCGCAACGGAGTCGACGAGGAGCTTGACCGCCTTAGGGAGATATCGAGCAAGGGAAAAGATTATCTGCGCGAGGTGCAGGAACGTGAAAGCGCCGCCACCGGAATCCCCAGCCTCAAAATTGGCTACAATAACGTGTTTGGCTACTACATCGAGGTCACCAACACCCACAAGTCGAAGGTGCCTGCCGAGTGGATAAGGAAGCAGACTCTTGTCAACGCCGAGCGCTACATCACCCAGGAGTTGAAAGAGTATGAAGAGACCATCCTCGGAGCCGAGGAGAAAATAGCGTCGATTGAATTCCGCCTTTACGCCGAGCTTGTGGCTTGCGTGGCTGAATATATTCCGGCTATACAGCTCGACGCTTCGCTGGCGGCGCGTCTCGACGTGCTGTCGGCATTCACCCGCGCGTCGATGGAAAACCACTACAACCGTCCCGTGGTCGACGATTCGCTTGACATCGCCATCACTGAAGGGCGCCACCCCGTCATCGAGAAGCAGCTGCCGCCCGGCGAGCCTTACATATCCAACAGCGTGAAGCTTGGCAATAACTCCACGCAGATAATGATGATAACCGGTCCTAATATGTCGGGTAAGTCGGCATTGTTGCGTCAAACGGCGCTGAACGTCCTTCTTGCTCAGATTGGCTGCTACGTAGCCGCCGAGTCGGCTCGGATAGGGATCGTCGACAAAATTTTCACCCGTGTCGGCGCCAGCGACAACATATCGCTCGGCGAATCCACATTCATGGTGGAGATGAACGAAGCGGCGGCGATTCTCAACAACATGAGCGAGCGGAGCCTCATATTGTTTGATGAGCTGGGGCGCGGCACCTCGACCTACGACGGCATCTCTATCGCATGGGCTATCGTGGAGCACATCCATGAATACGGGTCGGCGCATCCCAAGACTCTTTTTGCCACTCACTACCATGAACTGAACGATATGGAGGCAAGTTTTCCGAGGGTGAAGAACTTCAACGTGTCGGTCAAGGAGATTAACGGCAAAGTGGTGTTTCTGCGCAAGCTCGCCCCCGGCGGCAGCGAACACAGTTTCGGAATCCACGTGGCTAAACTCGCCGGAATGCCACAGTCGATCGTGCAACGCGCCAATGAGGTGCTGAAACATCTTGAAACGGCTAACCGCCAGGAATCGATGAACAAGGACCTCGGCAAGATTGCCGAAGAGCGCTCGGGAGTGCAGCTTTCGTTCTTCCAGCTTGACGACCCGGTGCTCACTCAGATACGCGACGAGATTATCAATATCGATATCAACAACCTCACCCCGATGGCTGCGCTCAACAAGCTCAATGACATCCGTGCCATCATCACCGGCAAGTCATGAGGTTGAGCAAGTTTAATTACCTTAATATATTATAGGAAAAGGAGCACAAGAAGCTGCGCGATGACCACTCGCGAGAACATGGCGAGTGGATAGACCGTGGCATAGCTCACGGCGGGATTGTCGCCGGGAAGAGTATCGTTAGCGTAGGTCAGAGCCATTGGGTTTGCCATGGCGCCACACAGCATTCCGCAAGCCGATCCGAAATCAAGATGCCGCCACCTCATCGCCACTACCGCCATTATCGCCACCGGAACCACCGTTATCANGAAACCAACGCCGATCCACAGCGCTCCGTCGGCGCGCATTATCGTGTCAAGGAAATGGGCGCCTGCGTCGAGCCCCAGGCAGGCGAGATAGAGCGAAAGCCCGATGCCGCGCAGCATGAGGTTGGCGCTTCGGGTGGTGTAGGTCACGAGATGGAATTGAGGTCCGAACCGCCCGATGATGATGCCCACCACGATCGGTCCGCCGGCGAGTCCGAGTTTCACCGGAGTCGATATCCCGGGGATGGCGATGGGAATCGAGCCCACGAGCAGTCCGAGCACGATGCCTATAAAAATGGCTGCGAGATTGGGGTCCTTCAGCGCCACCACCGTGTTGCCAAGCACCTTTTCCACATTCTCTATCGCCTTTGCCTCGCCCACTACCGTAAGCCGGTCGCCGAGCTGAAGCACGAGTTGAGGAGTGGCGAGCAGCGTCACGCCGCTTCTCAACACTCGCGATATATTGATTCCATAGGTGTTGCGCAGTCTTAGCGAACCCAGTTTGCGCCCGTTTATTTCAGGACGCGAAATGACGATGTGCTTCGATATGAGTCGGCTGTCTATGGCGTTCCAGTCGATATCGTCGGTATTCCAGTCGGTTTTCTCCTGCTCGCCGAAAAGCACTGTCAGCGCCGGCACATCCTCCTCGTTTGTTATCACCAGCACCCTGTCATTCTCCTCAAGAACGGTGTCGGAAGTTGGAATAGTTACCACTCCGTCGCGCCACAGGCGCGAGATGACAAATTTCGGCGCCACCAGCGTTGCCGCCTCGTGAATGTTCTTTCCGAAAATGGCGGGGTTTTGAATCCTGAAAGCCCCGATATAGGTGTGATTGTCCTGTTCGCTGCTGTGATCCACAATGTCGGCGGGTCTCACGAAGCATTTTCTCACGAAGATCAGCGCGAGGATAACGCCAACGACTCCGAGCGGATAAGTGACCGCGCAACTGAGGGCGGCGCCGTTAGCCGACATCCCTATCTGTTCCAATGCCTGTTGCGCGGCGCCGAGCGCCGGCGTGTTTGTGGTGGCTCCCGACAGGATTCCAACCATGTCAGCCATGGATATGTTCAGCGCCTGTCCTATGCCGATGGCGCAAAAGGTACCGAGCAGAACCACTCCGAGCCCGAGCATGTTGAGCTCGATTCCTCCTTTGCGGAACGAGCTGAAGAAGCCGGGACCCACTTTGAGCCCCAGTTCATAGACGAAAAGCACAAGTCCGAAACTTTCGGCATAGCAGAGCATCGACTGGTCGATTGAGAAACCGAGATGTCCTGCGAGAATGCCGGCGAAGAATACCCATGTGACGCCGAGCGACACCCCGAACACATGGATTTTTCCCAATCCCAGACCGAGGGCTATGATAATCGCCAGAACTATGACAGCCTGTAGTGGCGAATGAGTGAAAAATATGCTATGAAGCCATTCCATGCCACAAAGATAGAAAACCTTTTGCGACTACTCAAATTTCCAATGTGATTTGTGGGGTGGGGGAGATTACTCGACCCTGCGCGCGCCTATATAACGGTTGTGGTANTAAGGTTCGGTCGAGCGGCTCTCGATCACTCCCGACGAGGTGGAGGAGTGGATGAATTTGAATGTGCCGTTTTCGGCGTCGACCGAAGTCACGATGCCNACGTGACCCACATGCGACTTGGAGCGCGCCCTTCCCGAGAAGAACACCAGATCGCCGGGCTGCATGGAGTCGTCGTTCACCGCTTCGCCCTGAAGATACTGGGAGCGCGAGTCGGCGTTGAGGTTGATGCCGAACTGGCGGAACACATAGCCCGTGAAGCCTGAGCAATCAAATCCTTTCGGAGTCTTGCCGCCGCGACGGTAGCGAGTGCCTGAAAACGAGCGTGCAAACGCAAGCATGTCGCTGATATATTCAGGAGCCTCTTCCTCCTCGACGGCGAGAATAGGGGTGATGGTCTTGATTTCAGGCTTCCATGCGTTGATCGATGCGAGATCGTTGTGCATAAGCGGGGGAAGCTGGCTTTGCAAGGGCAATGGCAACACTGATTGAGCGGCTGCCGACATTGCCGACACCGCAAACCATATTGTCAAAAATATTTTGAGTGATATTTTCATTGNGTGCAAAGCTGCTGTTGAATTAAGGTTATCNTCTTTTACAAAGTTACGAAATGCCCGCCACATCTCATAACCCGCCCATNAAATTTAATCGTTTCGTAACATCACGTTCACTAATTCATAATTCATAATGCATAGTGAATAATTGTTGTCGCTATTGACTACCTGACTATTATAATGTGAAAGATGGCTCTTTTGGATCGTTATTTTGTTAAAAAGGTTAAAATTAAGACAATTGCCATTTTTTTTTCAACCTAAATGCGATTCCGCTTGTTCTTGTGATATATGACTAAACGAACAAACTAAAATACTAATTAAAAATAAAAAGACTATGAACACAGCACCATTACAAGGAATTAAAGTGGTAGATTTCACAGAAGTTCAATCAGGACCTTCTTGTACTCAATTGTTAGCATGGCTTGGAGCCGATGTAATTAAAATTGAACGTCCTGGAGTGGGCGACGCAACTCGTAAGGAATTGCAGTTTGACCCCAACGAACCGAGCTACTACTTCCTTCAGTTGAACAGCGATAAGAAATCTTTGGCGCTTGACGCAAAGACTCCCGACGGAAAGGAAATTCTTACCAAACTTATTAAGGAAGCCGATGTCTTTATCGAAAACCTTCACCCGGGAGCTATGGATAAGCTTGGTTTCAGCTGGGAGGTTGTCCACAAGTTGAATCCTAAATGTATCTACGGTACAATCAAAGGTTTCCCTGTTTCTTCTAAGTACAAAGATCTGAAGGCTTACGAACCTATTGCTCAGGTTACGGCAGCTGCGGCTTCTACAACCGGGTGGTATGACGGTGAATATAACATCCCTACTCAGTCAGGAGCGGCGCTTGGTGACTCTAACACCGGTATGCACCTCGCCATCGGTATTCTTGCCGCGCTTCTCCAGCGTAACATCACCGGCGAAGGAACCTACGTATATCAGTCAATGCACAATGCTTGTCTTAACCTGTGTCGTATCAAGACTCGTGACCAGCTCACCCTTGACAAGATCGGTTATTTGACTCAGTTCCCGCAGTATCCTGACGGTAAATTCGGTGACTGTGTTCCCCGTTCAGGAAACATTGAAGGCGGTGGTGTCCTTGGATGGACTTATAAATGTAAACCCGCCGGCGGTTATGACAGCGAGGTTGACGCCAACAACTACGTTTACATCATTNTCCAGCGTGGNGCGAAAGATTTCGAGTTGTTCTGTAACGCAGTAGGTTTCCAGGATTGGCTTACAAATCCTGACTTCAACACTGCCGACGCTCGTGACCGCAACAAGCAGGCTATTTACAAACGTATCGGCGAATGGACTGCCGACAAGACTAAATATGAAGTTACCGACATCCTTGGCAAGGCAGGCGTTCCTGTAGGTCCCGTGCTTTCAACTAAGGAAATGATGACCGATGAGTCGCTTTACGATGGAAACACCCTCGTGCGAATCAATCAGGGCGGAAATATCGGTGAATTTGTAACAGTAGGTGTGCCTTTCACCTTCTCTAACTACCAGCCTACTTACGGACCGTGTCCTTCACTTGGAGGAAACACCGAGGAGATCCTTTCTTCTCTTGGTTACACAGCAGCTCAGCAGGCTCAGTTCAAGGCTAACGGAACAACAGCTCCGATGCCCAAGACCGATGCTCCCGCTAAGTAAGCAAGGTAGAATACTGGAATAAAGAAAACGAGGCTTGCAGGTTGCTCTGGCATCTGATAGGTCAGCAATCGGCAAGCCTTTTTTCATACAAAAACCGATTTTAAAAAATTAAANAAAAAAATAATAAAATTATGGCTAATACTACTTCAAATACACCAGCCGCTCCTAAATTCCCCGAGCAGGTGACCGGTATGTACATTCTTGCCGAAGCGTTGAAACGCGTAGGTCTTGACACAGTATACGGATTGGTCGGAATTCCTGTGACAGAAACAGCCTACGCTATGCAGAAAGTAGGTGTTAAATATGTTGGTTTCCGTTTCGAGCAGCAAGCCGGTATGGCTGCCGCAACCCACGGTTACCTCACTAAGAAACCGGGCGTTCTTTTGACCGTTTCTTCTCTTGGCTTCATGAACGGATTGACCGCTACGGCAAACGCCACTGTCAACTGCTATCCTATGATTCAGATTTCAGGCGCCACCGACCCGACTATGGTCGACATGAAGATGGGTACCTACGAAGAGCTCGATCAGCTCAACACAGCCCGTCCTTTGGTTAAGGCTGCTTTCCGATGCAGCCATGCCAAAGATATCCCCGGCGCCGTGGCTCGCGCCTACCGCGCAGCTGTCAGCGGACGTCCCGGTGGCGTTTATATCGACATGACCACTCCGGCATTGGCTGAAATCATGGATGCTTCCGAAGCTGAAAAATTATTCTATGAGCCCGTCGACGTTTACTCGGAAGTGGCTCCTAACCAGTCGGCTGTCGACCGCGCTGTCGAGATGCTTGCCTCAGCCAAGCGTCCTGCCGTCCTTCTTGGAAAGGGCGCCGCTTACGCTCAGGTCGACGATAAGATCAAGAAATTGATTGAAACCTATAACCTCCCTTACCTCCCCATGTCAATGGCGAAAGGTCTTATGCCCGACAATGGACCGCTCAGCGCCCTGTCTTGCCGTTCGACCATCATGGAGAAAGCCGACGTTGTGATGATTATCGGCGCCCGTCTTAACTGGATGCTTTCATTCGGTAAAGGCAAGTGGAATCCTGAAATGAAGTTTATCCAGCTCGATGTCGAGCCTCAGGAAATCGATGTCAACGTGCCCATCGCAGCTCCTGTAGTAGGCGACATGGGTCTTTCGCTCGACGCTATTCTCGCCGGTCTTGAAGGCAAGAAGATGAGCGCGGATCCCGACTGGGTTACTTCGCTCCAGGCTGAATCAAAGGTTAAGAACGCCAAGTTTGCCGAGCGTCTCAAAGATGCTTCAACTTTGTCGCCCATGAACCACTGGAGCGCTCTTAGCGCTGTCAAGCCTATTCTTGAAAGCAATCCCGACGTGATCCTTATCAATGAAGGCGCCAACACCCTTGACGACACCCGCGACTCTATCGACATGACGATGCCTCGTCACCGTGTCGACTGCGCGACCTGGGCGATCATGGGTATGGGTATGGGTTCCGCTATCGGAGCCGCCGTTTCTACCGGTAAATCGGTTGTCGCTATCGAAGGTGACTCGGCATTCGGATTCTCAGGAATGGATTTCGGAACTATCTGCCGTTTCAAACTCCCTGTAACCGTGGTCATCTTCAACAACGGCGGTATCTACAACAGCGTTGGTGTGAACCCNAGCACCGATCCTTCGATCGANCATGACCCCGCTCCTACAACTCTTGATATCGCTGCCCGATATGACAAGATGGGCGACGTATTCGGCGTGAAGAACGCTTATGTAACCACTCCTGCCGAGCTCGCCGACGCGCTTAAAGCTGCGATTGCATCCAAGGAGCCTAACATCATCAACGTGCAGCTCGCAGCCGACGCCGGTAAGGAGAGCGGACACATCGGTTACCTCAATCCTGCCCCGTTGATCGACTACACTGTATAATGATCTTCCCCGACTGTTCCCCTTTTTCAAGGGGGGCAGCTTATAAAAAACAAGAATAAATTAAACTCTAAAACTTTTTAGATATGAATATTTCTCATGTCATATTGTATGCTATCGTCCCGATTATCGTGGTGATGCTTGCGGGATATATCTCGGGGAAGAAAAAAATCTTCTCGGGCGATGATGCTAAGAAATTCAATAAGGTCGTGCTTGACTATGCATTGCCTGCCGCCCTGTTCGTTTCAATTGTCCAGGCGACTCGCGAGGACCTCGTGAAAGATATTAAGTTGACCCTTGTGTCGACAATCGGAATCATGGCGTGTTTCATGATTGTCTACTTCGTCTTCCGAATGTTTAAGAAAAANACCGGAGCCGATGCCGCAGTCAGCGCCTTGATCAGTGGTTCGCCTACCATCGGCTTCCTTGGGTTTGCCGTTCTGGAGCCTATCTTCGGTACATCGCCTTCAGTAGCGCTTGTCGTTGCGATTGTAGGTATCGTGGTAAACGCCATCGGTATCCCTGTGGGACTNTCACTTATGAACGCTTCTCTTGAAAAGCAGAACCCCGGCTCGACTAAANAGGAGAGCGCATGGAAACCTGTGATTCACGCGCTTGAACAGCCGGTTGCATGGGCTCCTATCCTTGCGGTGATATGGGTGGTTGTCGGTTTGCCTTGGCCCTCTTACCTGAGCCCGTCGTTCGACCTTATCGCAAAGGCTAATGCCTCAATGGCGGTATTCTCAGCCGGTATTACCCTTGCAGCTATCAAGTTTACCATCAACTGGCAGGCTATCCTTGGTTCAATCATGAAGATGGTCATGATGCCTGCAGTGGTGCTTATCCTCGGTCTTCTCTTCCACATGGAGCCGCTTAACCTTAAGATGCTCGTTGTTGCAGCAGCTCTTCCGCCGGCATTCTCTGGTATTATCATTGCCGACGAATACAATACTTACGTAGCAACCGGTACATCTTCATTGACATTAAGTGTCATCCTCTTCATCGGATTCTGTCCGTTGTGGATATGGCTCACCGAACTTGCTATCCAGGCATTCTAAAGCGCCTGTCTTACTAAACATATTAAATGGGGCTACTNGGATTTACTCCGGGCAGCCCCATTGCTTTTGCTGTCAGTTCTCAGAGAGTCAACGGCGATATTCCTTGCTGCGGGTCACCGTTCCGTCGGAATGGTACTCGCATTTGATGATGATGCCGGTTGCCGACGGAGAAACTCTCATGCCTTGAATATTGTAATATTCCGTTCTGATGATTTCCGACTCGGCTGATATTTNCANCTCTTCGATTCCCGAGGTCTTTTCAGCCTGGAGTCTCACGGCGGCGTGAACGGCATGGAATGCCTCCTTGGGATTCATGTCGGCGTCATAAAGCAGCGGCTTGTTGGCTCGCCATGAGTCAGGATCCGAGATGCCCCACAATGTCACCGATGGACAGTTGGGCTGGGAGAGGGCGGCATTGACCAGGGCGCCATACTCTTCAGCCTGGCGGCTGGCGGCGTCGGGAGCGGTGGGATCGAGTTGGGCTATGTCAAGCTCGGTGATGATCACCTCAAGTCCCAGATCCTGATAGCGGCGAATGTTGTCAGCCAACTTGTCGGCTTTGACTTCGCCTACGGTAAGGTGGCACTGGAGACCCACGCCGTGCAACGGCGCTCCGCTCTCTTTGAGCTTCTTGGCAAGATTGAAGAGCGCCTCTGACTTGGGATCGCCCATGAATTCGGCGCCATACTCGTTGATGAACAGTTTCGCGTCGGGATCCACCTCGTGAGCTTTCACAAGCGCGAGCTTCATGTACTCTTCGCCGATCACGGTTTGCCACACTGATTCGCGCAGCTTGTAGGAGTCGGGATTGTCGCGCACCACGCTCTGGTCGTCGTCAAGCATTTCGTTGATCACGTCCCACTCGTGTACTTTGCCTTTGTAGTAGCCGCCAACATTCTCTATGTGGTTGTTGAGGATGGCGATGAGTTGCTCGCGGCTCCAGTTGTGGTTGTTCTTGTAACCGTTGGATGACACCCATTCGGGACACTGCGAGTGCCATGCGAAAGCGTGGCCGCGCACATACATCCCCGCTCTTTGGGCGAAGCTCATTATCGCGTCGGCGTCGCCGTAGTTGAAGTTGCCTTGCGACGGCTCCGTGGCGTCAAACTTCATCTGGTTTTCTGCCACGATTGAGTTGAACTGGTCGGCGATGGCTTTCACTTTCGGGTTGTTGGCGTCCGAGAGGTCATAGCGCCAGTTGGACACGGCGACCCCTATGCGCTTGCCGGCTTTCGCAGCATATTCTTTGAGCGAAACGCCGTCATTTATGTCGCTGCTGTAATCGACGATATACTCTGTATTGTCGCCCGAGTCTTCGGGAGTGATGATGATGGTTTCATCCCCCTGTCCTGAATATTTCAGCGAGGTCACCGTGGCGGTCAGCGTGTAGCCCCCTTCGGTTTCGGCTTCCTCCACCTTCCATGTGCATACCTTGGGATACTGCACCCTAAATTGCCACTCTTTTTCATTGAGCGACTTTTTGCCCGATGAAGCGGTGATGAGAGTGAATTTGTCACCCTCGTTGAGAGTGCTTGACTCGTCGGCGGCAATCTCAAGCACCGGCAATTGCTCTGAATCGAGAAGTCCNAGGGTCTTNTTGTAATAGGTGAGGGCGCCTGAAATGTCGAGGCGGTCAAATTGGGANGCTGAGTTGATGCGGAATCGCAGACGGGCGGTGGGNCGCACTCGCAGGTCNGGTTTCGACCCGCTCTTGAAATCGGCTATGGTCAAGGTGCCCGGTTCGGNGCTTCCCGGCTGCACTGTGCCGTAGGTGTCGGTCAGTCCNCCTATGTTTCCTGTNCCCGAAAGCGTTCCTGCGGGATAAACCGTGACGGCGGCTGANCCTTCCGANGCCGATCCCACCGCGCCCGACAGTTTCTCTGAGCGGGCTGCCTCGATGTCGTTCATTATCGAAACGGCGCCTTTCAGAATGGCGAGACCGCCTGAAATGTCGTTGGTGTTGCCGGTGATGGCATAGGTGCCGTCACCCTCCTTCACGATTCCCACTTTTGATGCTCCCGTCGGCGCTATCTCTCCGTCAAGGCGCGAGTCTTTCCCCGANCACCCCACTATGTAGTAAGTGCGCGANTCGCTCTTNGTCTTGTAATATCCCTGGATGTGGCTCCCTTTTTCGGTTATGAGGGTGCCTATGCGGTAGCCTGCGGCAGGACTCTTGTTCTCTGAGGCGANNGTGGCGCCGTCNTGGAGAGTCACGCAGTTGTTCTCGAAAATGGGGGTGAAGTCGCGTTTGTTGATCGACTCCTGCATGTTGTCGGAGTAGAACTTGTTTGAGCCGGCAGCCATGATGAGTCCGTAGAAGCCGCAGGTTGAATTGCACCCTTCGGGATAGCCATACACATGGATGTCGCCGGTATATCCGCTCCAGTCGGGATAGGACGCGCCCTTAGCCGAGCCGAGGTAGCAGCGTTCGCCGGCTGAATGGATGTTGAGCGTGCCTTCGCCAATGACGGGCGAGGTCCAGTAAGTGTAGCGCGAGGTGTAGACATCAAGCGTGGTCCCTTTCGGAATATTCAGCGGAGTGGAATATTCGGTGTAGGCGCTCGATGTGCTCGCCGGGTTGCAAATGTCGAGTTTGCCGTCCTCCGGAGTGACATAGTCGTCATAACGACCCTTGAGCGTCACGTTGTCGATATAGTAGTCGGTCTTGTCGTTGTTGTAGCCCAGGCGAAGTTTGACGGCGTTGCTGCCGTCGGAGGGCGCTTTCATGGAATAGGTTTTCTTCATCCATGAGCCGGGGTCGCCCTGAGCGGGATATCCGTCGTCCACATAAAGCTCGTCGTCGCCATAGAAAGCCTTGAACTGCAACCACTGTCCACCTTGGGTGCCGGGATCGAAGTATACGTCGAAAATGAGATATTCATATTGCGATGTGAGCGCCACCCCTCCAAGCGATTCGGGAAGCGTGAATTCCACGAACTCGTTCCACCCTTTGGTGGGGATGTGCAGCACTTTGTTGGATGGGTCTTTCGGGTCGGCTACCACTGTTGCCGTGGTTTGAACTCCGTCGCCGAAATTGTTCCACATCGGGAAGGTCGCGCCCATCTCGCACCCTTCGAAATCTTGCACCGTGAATGGTGCCGCCATTGCCGCTCCCGAGCATAGGAGAGCCGCCGCAAATGCCGATACTGTCTTTTTCATAAATGGTATTATATTGTGTCAATTGCCGCAAAGATATTGAATAGGCTCAATAATAAGAAGATGATTGAGCGCCCGGCGGCGGTGATGACACAAATTGGCAAGCCTGTGATTCATTTTCGCAAATGCGGCTCAGCCCCCTTTTGAGCCGTGCGGTAGTCGGAAGGGGACAGTCCGGTGAAGCGCTTGAACGAATTGGCGAAATGGGCTTGCGTGCAGAATCCCACCCGAAAAGCGACCTGGGCTATGTCGAGGTCTTCGTTTTTAAGCAACTCGCAGGCTTGCTTCATTCTTGCGTTGCGAAGAAATTCGCTCGGGCTCATGCCGAAAAGTTCCTTCATCTTGCGGTTGAGGTGGGCGCGGCTTAGTCCCGCTTCTTCTCCCAGTTTCTCCACGTTGAACGACGAATCGTGTAGATTTTCATTGACGGTGTCCGAGATGCGTTTTATGAGCTTCTCGTCATTTCCTTTCATCACCGGCTGCCACATCTCCTCGGTGGTGTCGACGATATATTTTATCTTTTCCTTCTCAATTTTCTGACGCTTCTTTTCCCTGTAGTAGAGCCATGCGAGCAGAGGGATGGCGAATATCAGCAGGGCGTAGATGATTTTGGCGGTGAGCGTGAGATACCACGGGGCGGAGACGTTGATGGCTACTTCGAGCGGCTCCGATTCAATCCCCTCCTCCTCGGTTTTGATGTTGAGGGCGTAAGAGCCCGGAGCGAGATGGGGGAGGGTCACGCTGTTTATGCCGGCGGGGAGCCGGGTCCAGGAATCATAAATTCCGGGGATGCGCCACAGGTAGGCGCGGTTGTCGCCGTGCGCGAAGTCGTNGGCGGCGAGNCTCACGGTGAGATTGCCGTTGTCGTGGGTGAGATTGATGATGCCGCTTTCCGGCATATATTTCTTCCCGTCGGGTCTTGTCGAGCTTTTCGTTAGTCGGGAGCCGTCGAGGAAAAGTCCTGAGATGTGGGGCTCGCGCGGAGCGCGCGGGCGCTTCAGCCGGTTGCGGTGGAAAATGGTCACCCCCTTGTTGCCGCTGAGAATCACTCGGTCCTGATTGATGGTGGNGCATGAGAAGCCGAAGTCGTCGATGTTGCTCCCTATTCGGTGGGTGCGTATCCGGAGTGATGGCTCTATCTGAGCTGCCTCCTCNTGNGTGCCTATCCATGCGTGGCGCGAGNTGTCGAATGCTATCGACGACACGAACATGTTGGGCAGTCCGTCCTTCACGGAGATGTGGCGGTAGCTCCAATCNTCGGGGTCGATGATNAAAATCCCGTTGCTCGTCGCGCTCCACACCGTTCCGTCGCCATTCTCAGCGATGGAATTATGCACGCCTTTGCAAAACTGAGGATGGAGATGGCTCAGGTAGACCGTCTCTTTTGTGCCGAGGTCATGAACCACCAGCGCGCCATACATTCCGATCCAAAGCCGGTTGCGCGAATCGCAGAACAGCGAGGAGACCCAAATCAAGTTATCGTTCCCGAGTGTCAACGTCTCGGAGGTTCCCGTGGCGGGATTCACGGCTGTAACTCCCCCTCCGAGAAGTCCGAAATAGATTGTGCCGTCCTGCCCGCAGGCTATCGAGCTGCCGTGGAATTTCCCCTCCGGGCGGAATAGCGGTTTCTCCCCCCGNGAGTCTATTTCGTAAAGCCCTTCCTGATCTACTCCCGCAAGTATTTTNCCGNCAGTGGAGCGTGCCAGCGAGGAGATTGCGTTGGAAAATCTGCGAGCCGACAACAGGTTGCCCCGCATGTCCATGTTCAATAATCGTCCGTCAGCCAGTCCACACCACAGCGAGTTGCCGTCGACTATTGTCAGGACCGGTCCGGGATGGAAATTCTCTACCACATCGCTGAGGCTTATGTGCTCGTAGNCAGGNTCCTCGGCTACTGCCATAATGGCTCCGTAGCTCNTNATGCCCATCCATAGATTCCGCTCCNGGTCCTCGTATAGCGCCGATATGCTTGCCTCGTGGCGGGCATGGGCGGTTTTGAACTCGCTTGCCGGTTGCAGCGTGTCGCTCCCCTTTTCCAGAATGTAGAGCCCGCGCTTCTCCGATGCGGCGATCACGTTGCCGTCTTTGCGCAGGATGGCGCCCGTGAAATCGGGATTGTGCCCGTCGGAAGGCTTGATTACCCCCTTGACGCCGTCCTGTTCATTCCATTTCAGAATATTCTCGTTGCAGAAAACCAGAATGTCTCCATCGGCGTCGCGGGTCAGAAACCTTATGTATCGGTCCGAGACATTTTCTATTCTTGTAGTGCCGTCCTTGTCGATTATCATCAGCTTGCCGTCATTTGTGCCCCCTACGAGCCGCCGGGGCGATAACTCCACAATGGAATTGACCCCTGCGTCATCGGGGAGGTCGATTTTCACCGCCGTCAATGCCGAGTCGGTCGGGAAAACTTTATAAACGCCTATCCCTGCCGCCACGAAAGCTACCGAGCCGTCGCTGCATTCGCAGATGTCCGATATGTAGCCGTTGAATTCGATGCCGGGCAGAGCTATGCGGGCGAAGTCGTCGCTCTCCGGGCGATAGAGGTTCAANCCCTCGCGCGTAGCCGCCCATAGGCGCGAATGGCTGTCATAAAGGAGCTTGTTGACCCNGTTNTCGCTGAGGGANTGAGGGTTGGCGTCGTCATAGAAAAATGAATCGAAACTGGCGCCGTCAAAGCGTAGNAGTCCCGTCCCGGTGCCTATCCAGAGGAAACCGTCGTCATCCTTGCAGAAATCCGACAGGGTGGTTGTGGCAAGCTGCCGGTTGGTGAAGCGCTTGATGCGATGGGCTTGCGCGTCGGCTTGGAGGGCGGAAAGGCTGCCGGCTATTGCCAGCAGGAGGAGAATGAGGAGTCTGCCCATCACCGTTTCTCCCAGATGAAAAGNCGGTCGGAGGGACGGATTTTTTCGGCGACCTTTATTGAGAAATGGTCGCCTTTCACGGCTTTGTCGACAGGCTTTAGGTCGACGCGTATNTCGTCGACCGTCATTATTATCGCGCCGGTAGTGGGGCCGGTTATCACGATTTCGTCGCCTGTGCGCAGTTCGCCGCTCTCCATCAGGAACTCGGCTACCCCTATATTGCTGAAATATCTTATTCCTTTGGCGGCATATACCTTTGTGCGGGTTGCCGAGGAGCCATATTTTGNCGACCATTCGCCAAGNCGTTGCCCCAGATAGTAGCCGTCCCAGAAGCCGCGGTTGAAGATGGTGGAAAGCCTCTGTTCCCAGTCGGCGATTTTCTCCTCGGTGAATGTGCCGTCACACACTGCCGTGATCGCCTCGTTATAGCACTCCACAGCGATTTTCACATATTCGGGTCCGCGCGCCCTCCCCTCGATTTTGAACACCGACACCCCGGCGTCGATCATCTTGTTGAGGAAATGGATGGTCTTCAGGTCCTTGGGCGACATGATGTATTTATTTTCCACGGCGAGCTCTTCGCCGGTCTCCCTGTCGGTCACGGTGTAGCCCCGGCGGCATATCTGCCCGCACGACCCGCGGTTGGCGCTGCGGTTCATCTCGTGCAGGCTCAGGTAGCATTTCCCTGACACAGCCATGCAGAGCGCTCCGTGGCAAAACATCTCGATGCGTGTCAGCTCCCCGTGGGGGCCGCATATATGCTCCTCCTTTATGCGGCGCGATATTTCGGCTACCTGGTCGAGATTGAGTTCGCGGGCGAGCACCATCACGTCAGCCCACTGCGAATAGAACTTCACCGCCTCGATATTGGTCACGTTGACTTGCGTGGAGATGTGGACCTCCACCCCTATGCTGCGGGCATAGGTGATGGCGGCGATGTCGCTTGCGATGATTGCCGACACTTGCGCCTCCTTGGCGGCGTCGACTATCGAGTGGAGCGTCGCCATGTCCGAATCGTAGACGATCGTGTTGACCGTCAGATAGGTTTTCACCCCGTGCCGGCGGCATATATCGGCTATGTTGCGCAGGTCGTCAACGGTAAAATTGTTTGCCGAGCGGGCGCGCATGTTGAGCCCCTCGATGCCGAAGTAGACTGCGTCGGTCCCTGCGTTGATGGCGGCGTGGAGCGACTCGTAGGAGCCCACCGGAGCCATTATTTCAAAATCAGATCTTTTCATATTCAAAATGCCGATTGTATTATTGCAAATCCAATCGTGACACAAAGTTACACAATAAAACCGAAACCTCAATGCTCTCAGCCCCTCGGGATGGGTTATAAAAATCATGAAACAGGCTTGCTCTCCACTCCCTTTTTTGTTTCATTAACGGTGTTGGCTTGGTGCTTTCCGGAAGTTTCGTTAAATTTGTTGTCATGCACACTACTATGACGTATCTATGCTGAAACGCTTCTCTAATAAGATATTCGCCTCATTCGCGGCATTGGGATTGTTGATTGTCAGCTCCTGCGCGCAATCGCCCTCGGCTGGACTCTATGACGAAATAAAGTCGGTCGACAAGATGGTCTTTGCCTCGATGAGCATTTCAAAAATCCCCAAATGGACCGATGAGGGCGACTTCTGGCGCCTTGAGTGGGGCAAGCGCATTGCCGCNTACTCCTATTCNACCTANCTGAGAGCNTACATCGACTTGTCGGAACTGCAGATTGACGATATGGTGTTTGACGATCGTGCCAAGACCGTGAAAGTCACCCTGCCGCCCGTTGTCACTGAAATCGTGGGGCGCGACATCGACATGAAAAAAGAGTANGACAACTTTACCGGCATGAGAACCTCCGGGCTCGACGAAAAAGAGCTCGCCATGATGAAGGAGCGAGCCAACGCCTCCCTCATGGAGGAGCTCGATAGCAACCCCATGTTCAAGACGCGTCTCGTCGAAGAGGCGTGCCGCAAGGCTCGACGCTATTTTGACACCCTATTCAAGCAAGCCGGCTACACGGCGAGCATCGATTTCCGTCAGTCTTGAACCCCATTAATCAGCATGATGCTATGGCTAAAATGAAATTTACGATAAAACTCCTCTTCTCGGTAGCGTTGTTATGTGCCGTCGCAGCGGCGGCCTGGATGGCGTTCTCCCGCTTCATTCAGCCTGAGAAAGATGTAATTTCAGTCGGCGCCGCCCGCATTGGCGATATAGAGACTCTCGCTCAGCTCTGCACGGTCGACTTCTACAACGAGGTCCCCGTGTGCGACACCATCTATCCCAAAGTGTGCTTCGCCATCCAGAAACAGCGCGGAAGCATATCCTTCGATCTCGAAAAACTGGAGGTCGACACCTCGGGCGACACTATCAAGGTCACTCTTCCCCCTGAAATCGTGCAGCTCTTTGAAGCTACCGAAAAAGACTCCTGGCAAGTCATCGACTCCAAAGATTTGCGGTGGTACAACAAGTGGTCCGAAGCCGCTCCCGAGGACTGGCGTAAAGTGAAAGCGCGGGCAAAAGCGCGCTCCATCAAGAAGCTATATCTCGACGGAGTAGTGCGCCGCGCCCGCTCCGAAGCNGCNATNAATCTTCAGGACCTCCTCCAAAAAGTCTACCGCAAGCCCGTCCTNGTCTCCGACCCCACCCCCCGGGGAGCACACTTTCCAATGCATAATTCATAATTCATAATGCACAATTCACAATTCACAATGCATAATTCCCAAAGCGCGCTTATGCAAAGGTGAATGGATGTTGACAGGTTGGCAAGCCGGAAAGGCGAACCCTTGCGGGTTCATCCATCGGTAGCCGCTCCACAACGTAGGGCGTGCGATGTCACCCGTCGAATATTGCGATGTCACCCAACGAATATTATTGCAAATAAAAGGATATTCCGTTGTAAGTAAGTGTATTACTCTATGTGGCATGGCACGCCATGCCGCTACATTCGGGGGATAGTGTGTATGTGAAGGTGCATGTGAAGGTATAACAAATATAGATAATTGATATAAAAGTTATTGCATAATGAAAAAATAGTTGTAATTTTACGCTCGTGCAGACCGATATGCAGAAGTCCGATCAATGGCTATGCGGGAGGGATGCAGAATTTGGCTTGTCAATCCTCAAGCCGGACACATGTTAGAAAGCGTTTATCCGCGCTGATTCTTGATATATAGAAATTCTCGCAAAATTTCATTGGAGTCAAGGGTCGAGCAATGGTAGAGGCACGTGGTTATGTAATGTCGAATGATTATTG